>VGCB01000323.1 GCA_016870235.1 Actinomycetota bacterium
GGTCGACCCGCTGCCACTCCCGCTGGATCACCGAGAGCCGCCGCCGGACGTCGGGCGTCACGGGGACGAGCCACGGTGCGGGCGAGAGCCGCCGGCGTGCCCGGCGGGTCGAGCGACGGCGCGGCGCCGGCGTCACCCGCGCTCCCTCGCGGTAGAATTCGGCGTCGAGCAGCGAGTGGAGTGAGACCACGCGCTCGCTGTGCGTCGCCGCCTTCGGCACGAAGTCGAGGACGATCCCCGCCTCCTTCCGCGGGTGCATGCGCATGATCCGCCCGATGCGCTGCTGGTAGACGCGGCGCGAGGCGGTCGGCGCGAGGTGCATGCACACCGTCGCGCGCGGCGAGTTCCATCCCTCGGCGAGGAGCTGCGCGTTGATGAGGACGTTGATCTCGCCCCGCTCGTAGGCGGCCAGGGTCTCGGCGAGCTCACGCGGCGGCGTCCGGCCGGAGACGGCCATCGCCTTCAGGCCGGCGGCCCGGAACTCCTGCGCGAGGTTGTAGGCGTGGTCGACGCCGGCGGCGTAGACGATCCCCGGGGTGGCCCCGAACCGCTCGCGGTACAGGCTCGCGGCCGCCTGGTTCAGGGCGACGTGGTCGAGCGCGGCGGCGAGCGCGCGCTCCTCGAAGTCGCCGCCGACGATCGGCACGGAGTTGATCGCGGCGACCGGCGGCACGCGCAGGCAACGCAGGGGCGCGATCAGGCCGCGACGGGCGGCGTCGGCGAGCGGAAGGTCGTCGACCGAGGCGGGGAACACATCGGAGACCTGCTTCGCGATCAGCTGCTCGGTCGCGGTCATGCCGATGTAGAGCGGCTCGTGGAACGCGCGGATCGCGGCACTCGTCTTCTCGCCGAGCGCGGTGTGCGCCTCGTCGCAGATCACGAGCTGGTACGCGTCGCGCGAGATCTCGTGCCCGTGGCGCGCGAACCACGCGTACGTCTGGATCGTGATCGGGTCGTCGCGGAGCGGCTCGGCGCCGGTCAGGATCTCCGGCATGAAGCGGCCGCCGTAGCCCTCGGTCGTCAGGTCGCGCCGGAACTGGTCGACGAGCAGCCGGCGGTGGGTGAGGATGAGGATGCCGAGGTGACGCGCCGCCTCGACGAACCCCGCCGCCGCGATCGTCTTGCCGGACGCGGTCGGGTGCCGGAACCGGTAGCGGCGCACGGCGCCCGGGTCGGGGCCCGTGTAGACCGGCTCCAGCTCGACGTCCTCGTCCATGAAGCCGGCGTCGATGTCGTCCTCGTCCTCGATCTCGGCGGCTTCGGTCTCGACGTCGGCGAGGCCGCCGTTCGTTGCGCCGACCTCGATCTCGTCGTCGTCGCGCTGGTTCGCGGCGATCAGCTCCGTCAGCATCCCGGCGAGCGCGTCGACCTGGTGGCGGCGGAGCTCGGTGCCGGTCGAGGTTGCGGGCGTCGGGCTCGAGAGGATCCGCTCGAGCCCGAGCATGAGCCCGTAGCGGACCTTCCAGCGGGTCGAGGGACCTCGCCGACCCGCGTCCATCTCCGCGATCGCGTCGTCGAGCGCCTCGCGGCGGGCCGTGCCCGGGGCGAGCGCGACGGCCGGATCCTCGTCGTCGTCGAGGAAGGGCTCTCCGAACCAGGCCTGGGCACGGAGCGCAGCTGCCGCCAGCCCTTCGGCCTGGTCCGACACGGGTGTCGGGATGTGAGTCGTCTCTTGCATATGCGCAGCACGCGGGCCTGCGTGCCGCCTGTGAGGATTCAGCGCGTCCGTGTCTTCAACTGTCCCGGGCGGCGCTTCCCGGAGCATACAGCAGATCCCGGGGGCAGTGGGATCGCGCGCCGGTGGTTGCGATCAGCCGCGCCGGTAGGACGCGAACGGCGAGCCCGCGACGCGCTCGGCGACGCCGGTCGCGTCGAGATGGCGGGTGATCCCGCCGAGGAAGAACGGCCAGCCGGCACCGAGGAGCATGCAGGTGTCGACGTCGGCCGCCGTCGCGACGACCTCGTCGTCGAGCAGATGCCGGATCTCGTCGGCGAGCCCCGCGAGGATGGCGTCGTGGACCTCGTCGACGGTCGCCGGGGCGTCAGCCGTCCGGACGACGTCCTCCTCGCCCGCCGCGAAGCTCTCGAGCGTCGGCGAGAGCGGGAACCGCTCGGGGAACGCGCCGTGGAGCGTGTGCAGCACGTGGTTCGCGACCCGCGGCCCGACCATCGCGAGCAGCATCGTCGGCGGCATCGGCAGCCCGAGCCGGAGCGCCGCCGCGTCCGCGTCGGCGAGCGAGCTGCCGCGCTCGACCGCCTGCAGAAGCACCGAGAACATGCGCGTCAGGAGCCGGTTGACGACGAAGGCGGGAGCGTCGCGGACGAGCACGCCGCGCTTGCCGAGCTTCCCGGTCACCTCCCAGGCGGTGCGGAGCGAGACGTCGTCGGTCGCGTCCGTGCGGACGAGCTCGACGAGCGGCAGCACCGCGACCGGGTTGAAGAAGTGCATCCCGGCCACGCGCTCGGGGTGGGCGAGCCCCTCGGCCATTTCCGTCACGGACAGCGACGACGTGTTGGTGAGCAGGAGGCAACCCGGCGAGACGATCTGCTCGAGGTCGCCGAAGACCTCGCGCTTGACGGCCATCTCCTCGAACACCGCCTCGAGCACGAGGTCGCAGCCGGCGTAGCGCTCGAGCCCGGTGCCGCCGCCGACGATGCTGCCGAGGAACCGCGCCTTGCCCTCGGCGATCCGGCCCTTCGCTGCCAGCTTGCCGAGCTCGGCGCGGACGCCCTCGACCGCGGACTCGACGCGGGCCTCGTCGACGTCGCTGAGGACGATGGGAACCTCGAGCCGCCGGAGGAAGAGCGTCGCCAGCTGGGTCGCCATCAGCCCCGCGCCGACGATGCCGACGCGCTGCACGCGGCGCGGCTCCGCCTCGGGGATGCCGACGCCGCGCTTCACGCGCCGCTCGACCAGGCCGTAGGCGTAGACGGACGCCTGGGCCTGCGGGCCGGGGAGGAGGTCGGCGAGGGCGTCCTCCTCCCGCCGGTAGCCCTCCTCGAGCGTCCCCTCGGCCGCTCCTGCGATCAGCTCGAGCGCGCGGTAGGGCGCCAGGGCGGCGCCGTGCACCTGGTCGTCGACCTGGGCGCGCGCCTTCCGGCAGATCTCGGCGGCGTCGGCGAGATCCGCGTCGGGTCGCTTCTCGATCCCTGCGGCGATCCGGTCGAGGAGCCACGCGACCGCGTCGTCGACCAGCTCGACCGGCGCGATCGCGGCGTCGAAGAGGCCGAGCTCGAGCCCGCGGGCCGCGTCGATCAGTCGGTTCTGCTTGAGCGGGTTCGCGACGATCAGGTCGACGGCCGCCTTGGCGCCGACGAGCCGCGGCGCGAGCTGCGAGCCTCCCCAGGCCGGCACGATCCCGAGCGCGACCTCGGGGAAGCCCACGTGACGGACGGCCGTGGAGACGACGCGGAAGTCGCAGTGCAGGGCGATCTCGAGACCGCCGCCGACGCAGGCGCCGTTGACCGCGGCAAGGGTCGGGTACGGGAGGTCGCGCAGACGTCCGAAGGCCTCGTGACCGAGGCGGGAGGCCTCGCGGGCGAGCTCGGGCGTCGACATGGCCGGGAAGGCGTCGAGGTCGGCGCCCGCCGCGAAGACGAGCGGCTTGCCGGTGAGCACGAGCCCCAGCCAGTCGCCCTGCTCGAGCTCCGGCAGCAGCGCGAGGAGCGATCGGAGCGCCGCCTCGCCGAAGGTCGTGGGCGTCCGCCAGTCCTCGCCGTTGTCGGCGGTGACGAGGGCAATCGGGCCCGCGGGGGTGTCGACCGGGCGCAGGTGGAAGGCCGTCTCAGCCATCGCAGCGCTCCCACAGGAGCGCGACGCCCATGCCCATGCCGACGCAGAGCGCGCAGAGCCCGTAGCGGCCGCCTGTCTCCTCCAGGCGGTGGGCAAGTTGCGCGATCAGCCGCGCGCCCGTCGCCGCGAGCGGGTGGCCGCAGGCGATCGCGCCGCCGTACGGGTTGAGGCGCGCGTCTGCGGGGTCGACGCCGAGCGCGTCGCACCAGGCGAGCACCTGCACCGCGAACGGCTCGTTGAGCTCGATCGCGTCGACGTCCTCGAGCGAGAGCGAGTGCCGCGCCAGCAGCTGCTGCGTCGCGGGGATCGGCCCGAGCCCCATCAGGTGCGGCTCGACGCCCGTCGTCGCGAAGCCGACGAGCCGCAGGCGCCGCCGCAGGCCGAGCTCGCGGGCGACGTCGCCCGCGGCGAGGA
>VGCB01000324.1 GCA_016870235.1 Actinomycetota bacterium
TGGTCGTCGTCGGCGGCTCCGAGGGAATGACCGGAGCTGCCGTCCTGACCGCGACCGCCGCGCTCCGCGCCGACGCCGGCTACGTCACGCTCTTCGTCCCGCGCGCTGCGCTCCCGGTCGCCGAGGCGCTCGCGCTCGAGCCGGTGAAGCGCGGGTTCGGGTGGTCGGACGGCGCGGACGCGATCGTGGAGGCGGCGGCGCGGGCGCAGGCGGTCGCGATCGGCCCGGGCCTCGGTCGCTCGGCGGAGGCGTTGACGCTCGTGCGGGATCTCCTCGGGCGGCTCGACCTGCCGGTCGTCGTCGACGCGGATGCGCTCTTCGATCTCGGCCCCCTCGGTGGTCGCCAGGCGCGGACGGTGCTGACGCCGCACGCGGGCGAGCTCGCACGGCTCCTCGGCCGCGACGCGGTATGGGTCGGCGCCCACCGGCTCGCGGCCGCGCGCGAGGCGGCCGCACGCTTCGGTGCCGTCGTCCTCCTCAAGGGCCCCGACACGCTCGTCGTCTCTCCCGACGGCCGGAAGGTCGTCGCCGACGCCGGCCCGCCGTCCCTTGCGACCGCGGGGACCGGCGACGTCCTCACCGGCGTGATCGCCGCCTTCCTCGCCAAGGGCCTCGACGCCGTCGCCGCCGCCGCGACAGGCGCCCTCGCGCACGGGCTCGCCGCCGCCTCGCTCGAGCACCAGGCCGGCGTGATCGCGAGCGACGTCGCCGCCGCGTTTCCGGCCGTTCTCTCGCGTCGGTGAGGTCGAGTCGTCGGGACGCGTCTGGCTTCAGCCGGACGCATCCCCCACCAACCGACCTCGCCCGTTCCCGAAGGGCAGCGTGCAACGCCCCGCGTCGGACTTCAGTCGGACGCCTGTCGCGCCCCGCAGCGCAGCGCCTGGTTTCCGCCAGGCGGCGCCCGCGAGCCCCGCGCACCCGCGTCCGACTTCAGTCGGACGCCTATCGCCACTGCAGCGTCTTTCTGAACCCAGCTTGACGATTTCCCCCAATTCGAGGGATGGGGTTCACCCGAGCGGGGGAGCGAGTTGGCGTAGGTCAAGCCCGATGTAGTGCGTACCCCGTAATGCGGCGAACGCGTGCCCCGGCCCGGCTCGCCGATCTGAATCCCAAGGAGAGGTTGATGAAGCGATTCAATCGCAAGCGGCGCCTTGCCCTGAGCGCGCTGCTCGCACTCGTCGTCGCCGTGTCGGGTGCTGCCTTCACGGCGGCCAACACGTTCTCGGCAGGCGGCGGCAACGCTGGTGACGGGAACGCCGCGATCAGCGGCTTCGACATCACGGGCGTGACCTACGCGCTGCAGGCGAGCGATCCGACGTACCTCGGGAGCGTCTCGTTCACGGTCACCCCGGCCGCGTCGGACGTCCGCGCGAAGGTCAACGCCGCGTCGACGACGTACGTCACCTGCACGCCGACGACGAGCTCGACGACGAAGACCTGCGCGTTCGCGGCGAGCACGCAGACCGTGCTCGGCGCGGACAACCTCCGCGTCATCGCAGGGAGCTAAGGGAGGAGCGACGCGAACCTCGGTTCACGCCGGGCGAGACGACGACGATCGTCTCGCCCGGCCCGTCGCGCACGGCGGGCCGGCGACCGACGCTCCAGGAGAGCGCGGCGTCGGCCCGTACGCGCCTTCGGGACATGTCGAGGTCAGTCCTCTCGCGAGGCTCTATGGACACCACGCTGACACGATCAAGGAGGAGGCGGCGCTTCGCGCTCGTCGCCTTGCTCGCATTCGTGGTGGCCGTCTCCGGGTACGCGTACACGGCGACGAACACGATCGCGACGACGAAGCGACTGGGCTCGGGCGCGACGGCGATCTCCGGCTTCACGATCTCGAACGTGAGGTACTCACGCCTGCCGCCGAACCCGTTCCTGGTGCGACGCGTGACCTTCGATATCAGTCCCGCTGCGTTGTCCGTACGGGCGAAGACCGTCTCGACGAGCACGACGTACGTGACATGCGCGCTCTTGGGCGGAGGGACTCAGGCCCAGTGCACGTGGGGCGTGGGGGCAGCCCCGACGTGGGCGCAGGTGGATCAGCTGCGGGTGATCGCGCGCAGGTAGTGACCCTGCCGGTTCGGGCGCAGGGGGGCGCCCGGAGGGTCACTCGGCCTCGTCGGGCCCGCACGGCTTCCGGCGCTTCGTCGGCTCGATCAGCGCGGCCGTCGTCCTGCTCGTCGTCTTCCTGATCATCGGCCCGTCGCAGATCGGCGGCCCGGCGACGTATGTCGTGATCTCGGGGACGAGCATGAACCCGATGCTCCACAAGGGCGATCTCGTGATCGTCAAGAAGCGGGAGTCGTACGCGGTCGGCGACGCGGTGCTCTACGACTCGAGGTCGCTCGATCGCGGTGTCCTCCATCGGATCAAGGCGCGTGACGGCAACCGCCTCGTCATGCGCGGCGACAACAACGACTTCGACGACGACGAGAAGCCGGTCGTCTCGCAGGTCCGCGGCGAGTACTGGTTCCACGTTCCCAAGCTCGGATCGTTCCTCGCGTGGTTCCAGAATCCGCTCCATGCGGCGATCCTGGTCGTCGTGCTCGTTCTGCTCGCGATGGGTGGTGGAAGCCAGGTCGCCCGGCATCGGCGGGCCTCCGCGGCGGTGCCCGATTCCTCGCGCGGCGCTTCGGGGCCCGGTGCGGGGGACGGCGCCTTCTTCGTGATCGCCGGGGCCGTCGCAGTCGCCATGGCCTCGGGCGTGCTCGCGCTGCTGACGGTCGGAAAACGTCAGACGATGGAGGTCACCGTTCCGCGCGCCTATGTCCACGAGGGCACGTTCGATTGGTCGGCCCGCACGGAGTCGACGGTCGTCTACCCGTCGGGAAGGGTCGGGAGCGGCAAGCCGGTGTTCACGCGGCTCGTCCGGAACCTCGACGTGCGCTTCGCCTACAACCTCGCCTCGCCGCGGCCGGCCGAGGCGCGCGGGCGGGTGTCGGTGTCGGCTCGGCTCTCGGACGACGCGGGCTGGGAGCGGGTGATCCCGATCGTGCCGTCGCGCCCGTTCGCCGGACGCGCGGCCAAGGTGAAGGGCGTGCTCGACCTGCGGCGGCTCGACGGCCTCGTCCAGAAGATGCGCGAGCTGACGGGCTCGCCGACGACGCTCTTCAGCGTCACGCTCGAGCCGCGGGTGACGGTCGAGGGCTCGGTCGGTGAAACGGTAGTCGACGACGTCTTCCTGCCGAAGAAGCGGCTGACGCTCGGCACGGTTGCGCTGCGCCCCGAGACGACGGGGGGCGACGCCGCCGTCGACGTCGCGGGCGATCCCGTCGCGGCGCCCGACGCGGGGATGACCGTGACCGAGAGCCACGACGGCATCGGCACCGAGCCCGCGCGGCTCGAGCTCGGCCCCCTCCGCTCTCGATGCAGCGCGCGCGTGAGCTCGGCCTCCTCGTCTCGGTGCTCGTGGCTGCGGTTGCCGGCGCCCGGATGCTCCGGCGCCCCGACCGGCCCGAGCACGACCGCATCGCGGAGCTCTGCGGCGGCCGGCTCGTCGAGGCGAGCATCCGCGTCCCGGCCGATCGCTGCGTCACCGACGTGGCGGCGATCGAGCAGCTCGTCCAGCTCGCCGAGCACTACGACCGGGTCATCCTCCGTTCCGTCGAGGATGGGGTCGAGGTGTACGCCGTCGACGATGGCGTGACGTTCTACCGTTTCCGATCGAGCGTGGAAGCCGCCTCGGACGCTGCTCCGCGGGCGACCGCCGCGGGCTGATGCGTCGGGCTGTCGTCGTGGGTGCGCTCGTCCTCCTCGTCCTCGGCGGGGCGCTGACGGCGACGAACTCGATCTCGGCGAGCTTCCTCGGCACGCGCTCGCAGGCGACGACCCCGAACGACCTGAAGCCGCCCGAGTGCGCCGCGATCACCGTCACCGGTCTCCGCGGCGGAGGAGGCGGCGGCGGGAACTCGCTGATCCTCGGTACCCCCGGCCGCGACAACCTCTCGGGCGGCGGCGGCGACGACTGCATCGTCGGTCGAGGTGGGGACGACACGCTCCGCGGGAACGCGGGGTACGACGTGTGTGTCGGCGGGGACGGGGTGGACACGTTTCACGCGTCCTGCGAAGTCCGCGTGCAGTGAGGCCTTAAGAATCCAGGCGCAGTAACGTCAACTCGCAGATTCAGCCGTATCTCCCGTTGGCAGTTAGAACGTTCAAATTTATGAATAACCGTTTCAAGTGAGATCCCGAGAAAGGCATGTT
>VGCB01000325.1 GCA_016870235.1 Actinomycetota bacterium
CTTCTCGGCCGTCGCCTGCACCTCGACGAGCCGGCCGTCCCCGGTCATGACGACGTTCATGTCGGTCTCGGCGCTCGAGTCCTCGACGTAGTCGAGGTCGAGGAGCGGCACGCCGCCGACGATCCCGACGGAGACCGCGCCAACCGATCCGCGCAGCGCCTTCGTCAGGCCGAAGCGGTCGAGCGCCCGGTAGGCGGCGATGTACGCGCCGGTGATCGAGGCGCACCGCGTGCCGCCGTCCGCCTGCAGAACGTCGCAGTCGAGCCAGAGCGTCCGCTCGCCGAGCGCCTTGAAGTCGCAGACGGCGCGGAGCGCGCGCCCGATCAGGCGCTGGATCTCGACCGTCCGCCCGTCGGGGCGGCCGCGGTTGACGCCGCGCTGCGTCCGCTCGCCGGTCGAGGCGGGCAGCAGCGAGTACTCGGCCGTCATCCACCCCTGCCCCTTGCCGCGAAGCCAGCGGGGGATCTCCTCCTCGACGGTCGCCGTGCAGAGCACGACCGTCCGGCCCTGCGCGTACAGCACGGCGCCGTGCGGCTGCTCGAGGAAGTCGGGCTGGATGTCGAGCGCGCGGAGCTCGTCCGGCCGGCGCCCGTCGTGACGGCTCATGTCAGCGCACCTTCGAGCTCGGCGACGTTCACGTGCTCCACCTCCGCGATCGGCAGTTGCAAGAACCGGCGCCCCTGCTCGCGGAACGCGTCGGTGTCGCCGGTGGTGAGGAAACGGTACGCGCCCTCCCGGCCGCCGCCGCTCTCGATCCGCTTGCGCGCGAGCGTCTCCGCCACCTCCGCGGCGGTCTCGTCGGCGGAGAAGACGAGCGTGACGTCACGGCCGAAGACCCGCTGGAAGATCGGCCGGATGATCGGGTAGTGCGTGCAGCCGAGGATGACGGTGTCGACGCCGACCTGCCGGAGGGGCGCCGCCACCTCTCGCACCGCGTCCACCGTCTCCTGGCCGAACGGGTCGGGTCCCTCGATCAGGGGCACCAGCCGCGGGCACGCGAGCGCGACGACGTCGACGCCCGCGTCGACCGTCCACACGAGCGCCTCGTACCGCCCACTCGCCACCGTCGCCTCGGTCGCGAGCAGGCCGACGCGGCGGTTGCGGGTCGCGAGCGCGGCAGCGCGGGCCTCTGGCTGCAGCACGCCGATCACGGGCACGGCGAGCGAGCGCTGGAGATCGGGCAGCGCCGCCGCGGTCGCAGAGTTGCAGGCGACGACGACGAGCTTGACGCCCGCGCGCTCGAGGAACCCTCCGATCTCGAGCGCGTAGCGCCTGATCTCGGGCAGCGGGCGCGGCCCGTACGGCAGGCGGGCGTTGTCGCCGAGGTAGAGCACGTCTTCGTGCGGCAGCGTGACGAGGATCTCGTGGAGAACGGTGAGGCCGCCGACCCCCGAGTCGAAGACCCCGATCGGCCGCGCGTCCATCGTCAGCATCATGACGGAAAGGGCGGCGGCGCCGGTCCCCGCAAGCTGTCGCGCGTGCCGCCGTGCGCTACGTTGAGCGGATGTTCGGACGCACAGCCGCTCTTCTCGGGCTCGGGCTGACGCTGCTCGCGCTCGCCGTGACGGCGACCTCCACCGCCGCGCCGGGCTCGACCCGCGAGGAGACCGCGATCGTCTCCGCCGACGGTGCCAAGCTTGCCGCGACTTTGACGCTCCCGCCCGGGACGACGCCCGCGGGGGGCTGGCCGGCGCTCGTGCTCATGCACGGCCTCGGAGGAACGCGCGCGCAGGGGCTCGCGATCGCGCAGGCGATGGGTGTCGGCGACCGTTACGCGGTGCTCGCGTTCGACGCCCGCGGCCACGGCGCCTCGGAGGGCCTCGTCGGGCTCGACGGGCCGAACGAGATCGCCGACGTCAGAGCCGTCTTCGCGTGGCTCCGCGACCGACCGGACGTGTCGGACACGCGGATCGGCGCCTTCGGCGTCTCCTACGGCGGCGGCGCCGCCTGGAACTCGCTCGTCGCCGGAGTGCCGTGGGCGGCGGTGGCGACGTGCATCACGTTCACGGATCTCGCCGGATCGCTGTACCCGCAACAGCTCGCCCGCACAGGCGTCATCGCCGGGTTCGTCTCGTCGCTCGACCAGACGCGGCTCGACCCAGCGCTGACCGCCGCCCGCGACGCGGCGTTCAAGGGAGACACGGCGACCGTCGCCGCCTTCAGTGCTGCACGGTCGTCGCTCGCGGCGCTCAAGGGCGTGCGGACGCCGGTGTTCGTGATGCACGGGCGCCGTGACTTCGCGTTCGGCCTCGATCAGGCGCTGCCGGCGTGGTCGGCGCTCGCGGGGCCGAAGAAGCTGTGGATCGGGAACATCGGCCACGTCACGGCAACGTCCCAGGGTCCCGACACCCCCGCGATGCTGGCCGAGGGTGCCAGGTGGTTCGACCGCTTCCTCGCGGACCCGGCCGGCTCGCCTCCGGCGCCGTCGGTGACGATCGCGGCGGAGGGGACGTCGCGCACCGTCTCCTCGCCCGCCCTGCCGGCGACGCGGCAGGAGGTCGCCTCGTCGGCGGCCGCGAAGACGGTGACGACGTCGGCCGGCAAGGCCATGTGGTCGTTCCCGGCGACGACGAAGGCGGTCGAGGTCTTCGGAGCGCCGGTCGTGAAGACCACCGTGACCGCGACGGGCGGCTGGTCGCGGGTCGTCGCCGTGCTGACGGCGGTCAACGGCCGGCGCTCCAAGGTCGTCTCGGTCGGCGGCGTCCCCGTCAAGCCGGGCACGGGAACGTACGCGATCCGCCTGATCAGCCAGGCGACCCTGATTCCGCGAGGCTGGAGGCTCGTCCTCACCCTCGCCTCGTCGACGGCGTCCGCGCCCGCGCCGGTCACGCCCGTCTACCTCGACCTCGCGCTTCCCGACACGGCAAGGCTCTCGGTCAGCTCGGTCGCGTACACGCTGCCGGTGCTCACGCAGCCCGTCTCCGGCGGCGCCTGAGCCCTCTGCGCGGTGCCTGCCACCGTTCGGCTCGGGACGTGCAGCTGGGCCGACGCGGGGCTTCTCAAGGCCTGGTACCCCCGCGGCGTCTCGACGGCGCCGGCGCGGCTGCGCTACTACGCCGAGCGGTTCGACGTCGTCGAGGTGGATTCCCCGTTCTACGCGCTGCCCGATCCGGCGGTCGCCGAGCGCTGGGCTGCGCGCACGCCGGCGGAGTTCGTCTTCCACGTGAAGGCGGGCGCGGCGATGACCTGGCACGACGGCGAGCCGTCGGACGGCGCCTTCGCGCAGTTCCGCGGCGCCCTCGAGCCCCTCGAGCTGTCGGGGAAGCTGCGCGGCGTCCTCCTCCAGTACCACCCGCGCTTCGTCAAGTCCGAGGCCGCCAAGCGCGAGCTCTCCCGCGCGCACGAACGCCTTGCCCCGCTCGTCCCGCTCGTCGAGTTCCGCCACCGCTCCTGGATGGAGCCGGAGGAGCAGCACGACACCCTCTCCTTCCTCGAGCGCCACGAGCTCGCGTACGTGTCGGTCGACAGCCCCCTGACGCGCGCGTCGAACGTGATGCCGCGCGTGGCCGCCGCCACCCATCCCGTCGCCGTCGTCCGCTTCCACGGGCGGAACGCGCAGACCTGGAACATCAAAGGCTCGAGCGCCGCCGACCGGTTCGACTGGATGTACGCGGCCGAAGAGCTTGCCGAGTGGGTGCCGAAGGTCGCGCAGTTGGCGAAGGAGGCCGACGAGGTCTACGCGCTCTTCAACAACAACCGCGACGACTTCGCGCCGAGGAGCGCGGTCGTGTTTCGCGGGCTGCTCGACGAGGCCGGGATCGCGGCCACGGGCGCGGTCGAGCCGCCGCCGGCCGAGCTGACACTGTTCTGAGAAGAGCGCTTCAGCCTTTGCCGGAACGGCCTCGGCCGTCGTGGATCGCGGAGCTCTATGATCGCGGTGCGGCGGCCCAGTCGCCTCGGTGGACCATCGAGGGAGCATGCGATCGCGGGCATCCCCCACCGGAATCGAGGGCAGCCACGGAGACGGCTCGACCCCGCCGCTTGAGCTGTTCATCAGCTACTCGCGGCGGGACTTCTACTTCGCAGAGCAGCTTGCCGTCGCGATCCGCAGACGTGGGCTGCGAGCATGGTTCGACGCACACGAGCTCTTGCCCGGGAGCGACTGGTCCGAAGAGGTCGATCGAGCCATTGCCCGTTGCGACCTGTTCGTCCTCGTCACGACCAGATCGGCACTGGCGTCGGACT
>VGCB01000326.1 GCA_016870235.1 Actinomycetota bacterium
CTCGACCCCGTGTCCGACGTCCACGCGAGCGCTGCGTACCGGCGGCGCGTCGCGGGTGTGCTCGCGCGGCGCGTCCTCGCCGAGGCGGCGGGGGTGGCGGCCTGATGGAGGTGCGCGTGAAGGTGAACGGCGTCGACCGCTCCGCCGTGGCGGAGCCGCGGCGCACCCTGTCCGACTTCCTCCGCCACGACCTCGAGCTGACCGGGACGCACGTCGGCTGCGAGCACGGCGCCTGCGGCGCCTGCACCGTGATCGTCGACGGCGAGCCCGTGCGCTCGTGCCTGATGCTCGCCGTCCAGGCGAGCGGCTCCGAGATCACGACGATCGAGGGCCTCATGGGCGCCGACGGCTCGCTGCACCCCGTGCAGGAGGCGTTCCGCGACGCGCACGGCTTCCAGTGCGGGTTCTGCACACCCGGGTTCCTGATGACGACCGTCTCGTTCCTCGACGAGAACCCGAGCCCGAGCGACGAGGAGATCCGCGAGGCGATCTCCGGCAACATCTGCCGCTGCACCGGCTACGGCTCGATCGTCGCGGGCGTCCAGCTCGCCGTCGAGCGCAGGAAGGAGGTGGGCGCGTGAGCGCCACGATCGGGGGCGCCGCCCGCTACGTCGGCGCCAGCGTCCATCGCGTCGAGGACGCGCGCGTCCTCACGGGCCGCGGCCGCTACGTCGACGACCTCCACCTGCCGGGAACCGTGCACGCCGCGTTTCTGCGGAGCCCGTACGCGCATGCCCGGATCAACGGCATCGACACGACGGCCGCCAAGGCGCTCGAGGGTGTCGTCGCCGTCTACACGCACGAGGATCTCGCCGCAGGCGGCGTCTATCCGATGGGCGTTCCCGAGGGCCCGCCCGACTACAAGCTGCCGACGTACACCGCGCTCTGCAGCGACAAGGCGCTCGTGATCGGCGATCCGGTCGCGGTCGTCGTCGCCGAGAGCCGCTACGTGGCGGAGGACGGGCTGCAGCTGATCGAGGTCGACTACGAGCCGCTCGACGCGGTCGCGACGTTCGAGCAGGCGACGGCGGAGGGCGCGCCGATCGTGTGGGACGGGATCGGCACGAACGTCATGTATCGCGAGGACATCGCGGTCGGCGACGTCGCGGCCGCGTTCGCGGAGGCCGACACGGTCATCCGCCGCACGCTCGTCTCCCCCCGGATGACGAACACGCCGATGGAGCCCCGCGGCGGCGTCTGCGAGTACGACGCCGGGCGCGACGAGCTCACCTACTACGTCGCCACCCAGGCGCCCCAGCTCCTGCGGATGTTCGTCTCGGGGCTGATCCAGCACTCGCCGACGAAGATGCGCGTGCTCGGCCCCGGCGACATCGGCGGCAGCTTCGGCCAGAAGGTCGCCTGCTTCAAGGAGGACGTCGTGGTCTGCTGGGCTGCGAAGCAGCTCAAGCGGCCCGTGAAGTGGATCGAGGACAGGGTCGAGAACCTCTCGGTCGGCGGCCAGGCGCGCGAGGAGACGATGGAGGCGGCGTTCGCGGTCAAGAGCGACGGGACGATCATCGGCATCGACGTCCACATGAAGATGGATCACGGCGCCTATCCGGCGGTTCCGTTCCCGGCGGCGGTGTTCACGACCCTCGTCCGCGTGATGCTGCCGTCGTACCTGCGGACGCCGAGCTACCGGTTCGAGACGACGATCTACGCGACGAACAAGGGGCAGTACGTGCCGTACCGCGGTCCGTGGGCCGCGGAGACGCTCGTGCGCGAGCGGATGATCCACGAGATCGCGAAGGAGCTCGGGATCGAGATGGCCGACGTCTACCGGGCGAACGCGATCACGCTCGACGAGCAGCCGACGAAGATGACGACCGGCCCCACGCTCGAGGGCATGACCGTCGCCAACGTGATCGAGCGGGCGCTGGAGATGGCCGACGTGCCGGGGTTCCGCGCGGAGCAGGAGAAGGCGCGGAAGGAGGGGCGGCACCTCGGGCTCGGCTTCTCGACCTTCATCGAGGCGGCGCCCGGGCCGGCGGACTACGGCGAGATCACGGGCCTCGGGGCCGGGCGCGACCCGGCGGTCGCGCGGCTCGAGCCGGACGGCAAGGTCACGGTCATCACCGCGCAGGTGCCGCACGGACAGGGGCACGAGACGACGCTCGCGCAGATCGCGGCCGACGAGCTCGGAGTGAAGTTCGAGGACGTCCGGATCGAGCACTCGGACAGCCGTACGGTCCCGTTCACCCTGATCGGCACCGGCGGCTCCCGCTCGGCGACGATGGGCTCGGGTGCGGCGCTTGTCGCCTCGCGCGCGCTCAAGGGCAAGATCCTCGAGATCGGCTCCGGCCTGCTCGAGGTCGCCCCCGACGATCTCGAGATCGTCGACAGCGTCGTGCGGCCGAAGGGCGTGCCCGACCGCGGGATGCCACTCGGGCAGGTCGCGCAGGTCGCCTACTTCATGCCGCCGGTCGGGATGGAGGGCGGGCTCGAGGCGCTCGACGCGTTCGCGCAGCCGCCCGGAGGCTGGGTTGCGTCGACGCACGTCTGCTGGGTCGAGGTCGACGTCGAGACCGGCGAGGTGACGATCCCGCGCTACCTCGTCGTCGAGGACTGCGGGACGATGATCAACCCCGCGATCGTCGACGGCCAGGTGCGAGGCGGCACCGCGCAGGGGATCGGCATCGCCCTGCTCGAGGAGACGGTCTACTCCGACGAGGGGCAGCTCCTGACGACGACGTTCATGGACTACCTGATGCCGACCGCGGCGGAGATCCCGCACATCGAGATCGAGCACATGGAGTTCGAGCCGCTCGCCGAGGTCAACTACCGCGGCGTCGGCGAGGGCGGCACGATCGGCGCCCCGGCGGCCGTCGCGAACGCAGTCGGCGACGCGCTCGGCGTCTCGGTCGACCGGCTCCCCCTGAGCCCCGCCCGCGTGCTCGAGCTCGTCGACGCCAACCAGAGCTGATCGCTGACTTCCCGGCTCCTGACGGCGCTTCTTGCTGCCGTCGGGAGCCGGGGCCAGCGCGCCTTCCACCCTGCGCGCCAGGGCGGAAGCGTCCGACTGAAGTCGGACGCGGGTGTCCTTGGGGCGTCCCTTCCCTCCCCGTGCGACTTCAGTCGGACGGTTCGCGAACAGCAACGCTGCCGGGACCAGAACGAGGGAGGGGTTCCCGAGGGGAACCTCGTTCCCCTGGCTTCAGGGAACGAATCGCTCGATTCGAGCCCCGGCCAGGCCCTATAGACAGCCCCGCGGCGAAAACGCCGTCCACCAGAAGTCGGTGAGCGCGTCGAGCGTGGTTTCCGGCTCGGTCTCGACGCCGGGGAGGCGCTGAAAGAACCAGAAGCGGTCGAGGAGCGCGATCAGCATGATCGCGCGGAGGCGCGCGGTCTCGGCGTCGATGCCCCGGACCGTCTCCATGTAGTGCGCGAGCACGGAGGCGGTGTCGAGCAGCGCGAACGACCACGTCTCGCTGATCTCGTCGCGCTCGACCGCGTGCGCCTGCTGCAGGATCTCGAGCGTCACCTCGAGGGGCGCGACCGTGCCCCGGATTCGCTGGCAAGGAGTCCACGCATCGTGAGCACCAGGGAGCGTGCGCCGTCGCTTCGCGACGAGCAGAAGCGGTTCACGCGCCAGCGTCTAATCGATGCGGCGAAGGAGGTCTTCGCGGACGTCGGGTACGCGGCGGCGACGATCGAGGACATCACGCGCGCCGCCGGCGCGAGCCGGGCCACGTTCTACCTCCACTTCAAGAGCAAGGCCACGATCGTCAACGAGCTCTTCCTCCAGGTGCTCCTGCCGGAGTCCAACGAGATCTACGAGCGGCTCCACCAGCTCACCGCCCCGACCCGGGACGACGTCCGCGCCTTCGTCGCCGACACCTTCGCCTACTGGGACCGTATCCCCACCGTCCCGGCGGCGGTCGCGCCAACCCGTCGTGGGTGGGCGGCGCTGCACGATCTTCTCGGGCCGCGCCGTTTTCCACGCAGGTAAAAGCTGCAAAAGCGCGATATCTCGTCGGGTCCTCGCGGGTCCGGCCGAGGGTCGTCACGAGGGCTTGCATCTCGCCCAGTTCCTTGTCATAGTGACTCGCCAAGCGCGCGCACGAGTCGGCTCCAGGGACGCCGCCCCGTCTTGCCCGTGTACTTCGTTGCCCTGTCTTGCAACACACATCCAGAGGAGGATCCGACATTGGGTAGCAGATCTCTCAGTCGTCCCGGCCCGAGTCG
>VGCB01000327.1 GCA_016870235.1 Actinomycetota bacterium
CACGAACAGCACGTCCGCGCCCTTGTCGAGGAGCGCCTGTCCGACCTCGCGGCCCTTCTGCTGGTCGACGAAGTCGTTCGTGAACGCCTCTATCACCTTCGCCTTGGGGTTGGCTGCCCTGGCCCCGAGCTGACACCCCTGGTTCGTCTCGGTGTTGTACGGCGCCTTTGCCGCGCCCACGTTGCCGATGATCCCCTTCTTCGACATCTTCGCCGCGAGCCAGCACTGCGAGTAGCCCATCTCGAGGTAGCTGTACGTGACGATCGAGATGTTGCCCTTCGCCTTCTCCCCGTCGGCGGCGACCACGAAGATCGTGTCCGGGTTCTTCGGCGCGATCTCCCGGATCAGCTGGGCGAAGCTGAAGCTGTGCGCGAAGATCAGCTTCACGTCCTGAGCGAGGAGCTGCTCGAACAGCGGTCGTGCCTGCGTCGGGTCGAAGACCTTGTCGGTCAGGGACAACTTGGCGCCGAGCTTGGCCGCGACCTCCTTGGAGGCGGCCGTCATCGTCTGGCTCCAGTTGAGGTCGGTCGACGAGGTCGGCAGGATCACGCCGAAGCGGAATCCCTTCGTCTCGGCGCGCGCGGCGCTCGCGGCCGACGCGGCAGCGAGGACGGCGACGGACGCGATCACGAGGGCGAGGACGGCTGCGCCCTTCCGGCTCCTTGTCACCACAGCGCTCTCCTCCCGGATCGGGGTTTCCGAGGCGGCAAGTCTAACGCGGCCGCGACGCCGGCGCCAGCCTCCTGCCGCCCGTTCCCACGATCGGCACGAGCTGTCCGAAACGGCCCCGCGCCTGTGGAAGGGGTCTGTCCCCGCCCATGTCCGGAAGAGACAAGGGAACCCGTCCGAAAGCGACGACGCCTCCCCCGCCGAAACGGACACCCTGCCCTGTGGAAGGGGACTGTCCCCACCGTCTGCGGTCGTCCCCCGAGGACAGGCCGTCTGTGGAGATCCGCGGCGGCCGGGGACGCGGCGCCGGCGGGGCTCGACCGCCCGGGAGGCGATATCGTCGGCCCGTGCGACGGCTGCTGACCGACAGGCAGGCGGAGATCCTCGAGCTCGCGGGGCGCCTTGCCGACCGCTTCGCCGAGCGTGCCGGCGAGCACGACCGCGAGAACACGTTCCCCGCCGAGAACTGGCCGGAGATGGCGGAGGCGGGCTACCTCGCGCTGGCCGTCCCGGCGGAGCTCGGCGGACGCGACGCCGACGTGCTCGAGATCCTGCTCGCGCAGGAGCGGCTCGCCCAGGGCTGCGGCTCGACGGCGCTCGCCGTGCTCATGCACCTGACGACGACGACGGCCTTCCGCGCCGCCTGGCGACGAACCGGCGACGCGCGCGCCGAGCGGTTCCTGCGCGGCGCCGCCACCGGCGAGATCGTGCTCGCCTCGTGCACCTCCGAGGCCGGGCACGGCGGTGCGATCGAGGACTGCTCGACCACGGCAACCCGCGTCGCCGGTGGCTTCCGCCTCGACGGCCGCAAGATCTTCTTCACCGAATCCGACGTCGCCACCCACTTCACCACCGTCGCGAAGCTCGACCACCCGACCCTCGGCCCGCAGATGCTCTTCTTCGGCGGCGTCCCGATCGACGCCCCGGGCATCGAGATCGTGCGGACGTGGGACACGCTCGGGATGCGGGCGACCCAGTCGAACGACCTCGTCCTCGACGGCGTCGTCGTCCCCGACGAGAGCCTGTTCCATGCATACCCCGTCGGCCATCTCGACGCCGTGGTCGGGCTCACGGTCTGGTCGCTCAACGTCCCGGCGTTCGGCGCCGTCTCGCTCGGGATCGCGGCCGGCGGGATGGAGTGGGTGCGAAAGCTCGTGCTCGAGCGCGGCCGTCAGCACGACCCGCAGGTGCAGCAGGCGTTCGCAGAGATGGAGCTGCTGCTCGAGTCGGCGCGCGCGCTCCTCCAGCGTCACGGCAACGAGGTCGGGGCGTTCGACCGCGCCGCCGCCCTCAGCGTCCCCGAGCTCTTCGCCCGCGGCAACCTCGCCAAGTACGTCGCGTGCGAGAACGCGGTCCGGATCATGCACCTGGCGCTGGAGGTCGCCGGCGGGCAGGGCTATCACCGCCGCTTCCCGCTCGAGCGCATGTACCGCGACGTGCGCGCGGGCGCGATCATGCCCGACAGCTCCCCGGCCGCCCGCCGCAGCTTCGCGGAGACGGCGCTCGACCTCTCGACGAAGCCCGTGTTCGAGGTCGCCGACAGCGCCGGGCACGCGGCGCGGGTCCTCTCGTCGCTCTGAGCGGGATATCCTCACAAGCGTGACCGACTGGGACAGGGTCCGCGCGTGGGACGAGGCGTACTACTCCCACGTCTTCGTCACCGCCGACGAGTACGAGCACGTCGCGGTCGCACGGGCTGACGGCGACACGATCGAGCTCGCCGACGGGACGCGGCTCCTCGACTTCACGAGCGGCCTCCTCTGCGTCAACGCCGGCCACGCGAACGAGCGGATCAAGGCGGCGATCGTGGAGGCGCTCGACCGCTACGGCTTCGTCTGGGAGGGCTTCGCGACCGACTACCGCTCGCGCGCGGCGAAGCTGATCGTCGAGGATCTCCTCGGCTCGGACGACTGGGCCGCGCGCGTCCGCTTCACCTCCTCTGGCTCGGAGGCGATCGAGCTGGCGCTCCTCGTCGCGAAGCTCGTGACGGGACGGCCGAACGTGATCTCGCGCGACTTCGCCTACCACGGGTGGACGCACGGCGCGCTCTCGCTGATGGGGCTCCCCGGCTCGCGGGGTATCCTCGCCTCGCCCGGCTCGGACGAGGTGCGCCGTCCGGCCGGGATCCCGATGCAGGGCGTCCACTTCGCGCCCGCGCCCTACTGCTTCTCCTGCCCGATCGGCCACACCTACCCGGCCTGCAAGCGCGGCGAGGAGCGGCTCGCGTGCATCGACGCGCTCGAGCACCTGATCCGCACGCTCGGCCCCGACTCGATCGCCGCCGTCGTCGCGGAGCCGATCTTCGGGGTCGGCATGTTCCACCCGCCCGCCGAGTACCTCGGCCAGCTGCGCGAGCTCACGCGTGCCTTCGACATCCTCTGGATCGACGACGAGGTGATGACCGGCTTTGGCCGCACCGGCAAGGCGTTCGCGTACCAGCACGCTCCCGGCGTCACCCCCGACCTGATGACGGTCGGCAAAGGGATGGTGTCCGCCGCGCTTCCCGCCGGCGGCGTCGTCATGAGCCGCGAGGTGGCGGCGGTGATGGATCGCTACCGCTGGGAGACCGTGAGCACGTTCTCCGGGCATCCGGTGGTGATGGCCGCCGTGGCGGCGAACGTCGAGTGGGTGATCGAGGAGCGCGTGCCCGAGCGCGCCGCGGCCCTCGGCCGTCACCTCGGCCGGCGGCTCGAGCAGCTGCGCGAGGAACACCCGTGCGTGGCCGAGGTCGCCGGAGCCGGGCTTCTCTGGGCGGTCGAGCTCGTGCGGCCCGACGGCTCGGGCGAGCGGTTCGTGCCCGACGACCGGCACGCCTCGCCGGCAGGGCCTCCCGGCTTCTCGCCGTCCCTCTTCCTCGCCGGCGAGTGCGCGAAGCGCGGCGTCGCGCTCGCGACGGCTCCTCCCAACACGCTGCGGATCGGGCCGCCGCTCACCATCACCGAGGAGCGGATCGACGAGGGCGTCGGGGCGCTTCGCGCGGGCCTCGACGAGCTGGCACGGATCGGGCACGAGCAGCTCGTCGCGGGGTAGCCGGTGGCCTGTGCCATCCGCCTCGATCCGCCGTCCGGATTCAGCCGGACGGTTCCCCTGGTGCCTCGGGCGACCCGCAACCGTCCGGCTGAAGCCTTACGGGGAGACCGAGGTGGGCTGCCTGCGTGACGGACGTCGTCGACTGCCACTGCCACCTCTTCCCCTCGGCCTGGCAGCCGCGCGGGCACATGCCGCCGGACATGTTCGACGTCGAGGGCCTGCTGGAGAAGCACGCCGGTGCGGGCATCTCCGCCGCCATCGTCTCCGATCCGCACATCTGGTACGGCGACCTCGACCCGTCCGAGATCGCCCGCACGCGCGAGTACAACGACTTCGCCGCGGAGCTCGGCCGCACGCACGGAGATCGGCTCGCCCCCCTCGGCACCGTCACCCCGTGGCGCGGCGACGAGCACCTGCGCGAGGCGGAGCGCGCCGTCACGGAGCTCGGCCTGCGCGGGCTCGCGCTGCCGACGAG
>VGCB01000328.1 GCA_016870235.1 Actinomycetota bacterium
GGAGCTGCTCGAGGGGTCGGAGATCTCCGTGTTCGGGATCTCCGACGGCGTCGACGTGCTCGCGCTGCCCGTCGCCCGCGACTACAAGCGCGCGTACGACGGCGACGACGGCCCGAACACCGGCGGCATGGGATCGTACGCCCCGGTCGGCGGGATCGACGCCGACGGGCTCGCAGGTCTCGTCGAGCTCACGATCGCCCCGGTCGTCGCGGAGCTGCGCCGTCGCGGGACACCGTTCGTGGGGACGGTCTTCGCGGGGCTCATGCTCACGGAGTCGGGGCCGCGCGTGCTCGAGTACAACTGCCGGTTCGGCGACCCGGAGACCCAGTCGTTGATGGCGCTCGTCGACGGCGACCTCCGTGCCGTCCTCGCCGCGGCGGCTGCCGGCGACCTCGGCGGTGTATCCCTCTCGATCGCGGAGGGGGCAGCAGTGACGGTCGTCCTCGCGGCGGGCGACTACCCGGCGCGCGGCGACGTTGGAACGCCGATCCACGGGATCGACAGGGCGGAGAAGCTGGGCGCGCACGTCTTCCACGCCGGCACGTCGATGCGCGACGGGGCAGTCGTCACGAACGGCGGTCGCGTCCTCAACGTCACCGCGACCGGGGCGTCGCTTGTCGACGCCCGACTGCGCGCCTACGAGGCGGCCGCCGCGATCGCCTGGGAGGGCATGCGGTACCGACGGGACATCGCAGAGGGAGCGGAGGCGTCGGCAAGCGGGTGACGGACGTGGGCCGGCGGCGGCGGCGAGCGCCCGTCTGACGGGACGTCAGCGGCGGCACGGACAGGCTGCTCGGTCGTCGCGCGGCCGCCGGGATCGACCGGGCGAGCCGGAGCTCACCCCGCGGGCGGATCCGGCGCGGGCGGCGTGCCGGTCGGATCGGCGTCTGGTGCCGCCGGCGGCGGAGCTTCGGGCTCCGGCGCTCCCGGCTCCGGGGTCGTTGGCGCTGCCGGGCTCTGGTCGGACGGCTTCGGCTTGGGCTTGGGCTTCGGCTTCGGCTTGGGCGGGCCTTTCTCGACGAACGCGTTCTCCGCCTTGTAGCGCCACTTGTAGCGTTCGTTCCGCTTCACCTTCGAGTCGAGGAACACCTTCCGCGTGTACTCGACGGTGAAGCCGGAGGGGCCCAACGACTGCACCACGCGCGTCTCGCCGGGGGCGAGGGACGGATTGACCGAGACGAACGTCCGCGGGCTCTCGTAGCAGCACGGCTCGAGCGTCTCCGACACGACCCGGCGCCCGAGCTTCGAGGAGTAGAGGCGCACGGTGATCGACGTGTCCGTGTACTGCGTCCGGATCAGGACGGCTGCCGGCCAGTCGTTCGTCCAGATCAGCTCGGGCCCGCCCCAGGAGACGGTCGCCTCGCGCCCCATCGGGTAGCGGGAGATGTAGAACTCGTGCGGCTGGTGCTGGTCGATCCGCATGCCGCCGAAGAAGGCGGCGTTGTACATCGTCGTCGAGATCTGGCTCACGCCACCGCCGACGGCGTCCTCGAGCCTGCCGCGGAAGATCTGGGGCGCCTCGACGAAGCCGCGCTCGGTGGTTCGCTTCCCGAGCGCCTCGTTCAGCGAGAACGTGCCGCCGGGCGGGATCACCTGCCCGTCGAGGATGTCCGCGGCGCGGTGGATGTTGGTGACGCGGGGCGCGCAGCACGGGTGGTTCGTCGTGAACTCCGAGATCACCTCCGTGATCTCGTACGACTCCGCGACCTCCGTCGTCAGCTTCGGCGGGACGGAGGTGAACTTCGCCCGGTGGACGGTGGAGTCGAGGTCTCGCGTGAGGGAGAGCTCGATCGCCTCGAGGTCGAGCTTCCGGCCATCCCTGGCGGGGACGAGTCGCGCCCGCACGCCGTCCGTCTCCCAGCGGGCGTCGCGTGGATCCTCCTCCAGCGCCTCGATCGATCGCAGGCGCCGCTCGAGGAGGGCGCGGTCGAGGCGGAGCGCGAGCCTGCCGTCCTCCGGCTCGAAGGCGACGAGACGCCGCAGGATCGGCGGGGCGAGCTTCACCACGGTCGTGTCGATCCCGACGATTCGCCTGGTCGAGAGGAGCTCCCGCGCGTCGCGGAGCGCGAGGGCGGCCTCCCGGGTGGTGATCTCGGGCTTCGTGACGCGGAGCGGCACGTCGATCGAGGCGGGAAGCGCACGCAGACGTTTGAGCAGCGCCTTGCGATCGACCCGCGTGCCCCTGGTCGCGTGCTTGAGGAGGAGCTGTCCCTTTGTCTTCTCCACGGACGCGTCGCGCGCCGGCTTGCCGAGCGCCTCGTCCAGCTCGGCGAAGAGCCCCGAGAGCTTGCCGAGCCCGAAGTCGTACGAGACCGGGAGCTCTCGGCTGCCGCCGAGCCCGACCCGTGCGCGGAGCTTCGTCCAGGCGCTGACGGCGTCTGCGAGCTCGAGCGCGGCCGCAAGCCGCGGACGTGCCCCGAGCTCCGCTCCGGAGGTCGTCCGGCCGCCCTCGGCGGTGGCGAGCGCGACGGGCACTCTGAGCTCGTCGCGCAGCGCGGCGCGGATGCGCGCCTTCGCGTCGTCGATCGTGAGCCCGCCGACGTCGACGCCGCCGATGCGAGTCCCGTGCGCGAGCTCGCCGCGTCCGGTCAGCATCAGCACGCCGCCGGCGACGACGACCCCGAGCGCGGCCGCAGCGAGCGCGAGGAGCCAGAGCTTCCTGCGTCCGCCTGATCTGCGGGCACGATAGGGCTTCAGGCGGTGGCGAGTCGTCTCAGGGAGCATGCGGGTGCGGCGGGGCGGTTCCCTCAAAGATGCCATGCGCGGGGGAGGTCCCCGCCCGGTGACCGCCCGTGGCCCGAGTAGACTCATGCCAGTGATCGAGCGCTACTCCCGACCGGCGATGGCCCGCATCTGGTCGGAGGAGGCGAAGCTCGAGCGGTGGCTCCGCGTCGAGCTCGCCGCGCTCGACGGCTGGGCCGAGGTCGGCGCCGTGCCCGCGGACGCGGTGGCGGCGATCCGCGCGTCGGCCGCCGTGCCGGCGGTCGAGCGCGTCCTCGAGATCGAGCGCCAGACGAACCACGACGTCGCCGCCTTCGTCGATGCGGTGGGGGAGACGCTGGGCGCCGAGGGCCGCTGGTTCCACTACGGCCTCACCTCGTCCGACGTCCTCGACACGGCGCTCTCGCTCGCGGTCGTCGAGGCGGGAGAGCTCCTGCTCGAGGGCCTCGATCGCATCTTCGCCGCGGTGGTCGCGCGCGCGGTCGAGCATCGCAGCAGCCTGTGCATCGGCCGGACCCACGGTGTCCATGCCGAGCCGACGACGCTCGGGATCAAGCTCGCGGGCTGGGCGTTCGCGCTCGACCGCGACCGCGTCCGGCTCGTCGCCGCGATCGAAGGGCTCCGGGTCGGCAAGCTCTCGGGCGCGGTCGGCACGTACAGCGCCGTCGAGCCCGAGGTCGAGCGGGTTGCCTGCGAGCGGCTCGGGCTCGAGCCGGCCCCGACCTCGACGCAGATCCTGCAGCGCGACCGCCACGCCGAGCTCCTGAACGCGCTCGGCCTCGTCGCCTCCTCGCTCGACCGGTTCGCAACGGAGATCCGGCATCTCGCGCGCACGGAGGTTCGCGAGGTGGAGGAGCCGTTCGGCCGGGGGCAGAAGGGGTCGTCGGCGATGCCGCACAAGCGCAACCCGATCACGGCGGAGCGCATCTGCGGTCTCGCCCGGGTCGTCCGCGCGAACGCCCTCGTCGGGATGGAGAACGTTGCGCTCTGGCACGAGCGGGACATCTCGCACTCATCCGCCGAGCGCGTCGTCCTTCCCGACTCGTTCCTCGCGGTCGACTACATGCTCGATCGCTTCGCGTGGCTCGTCGAGGGCCTCGTCGTACGGGAGGTGCGGATGCGCGAGAACCTCGACGCGAGCCACGGGCTCTTCTTCAGCCAGCGACTCCTGCTCGCGCTCGTCGAGTCGGGACTCGTCCGCGACGACGCCTATCGCACCGTCCAGCGGCACGCCATGCGTGCCTGGGACGAGGGCCTCGACTTCCCGGCGCTCGTCCGGGCCGATGCCGACGTGGCCGGCAGGGTCGATCTCGACGCCGTGTTCGACCTCGGCGCCTATACCCGGCACGCCGACACGATCTTCGGGCGGCTCGAGGCGCTGGTCTCCGCCCGGAGGAGCGTCGTCGGTGTCTGAGCGCGGAGGCGTGCACGTCGCATCCGGCAAGGTGC
>VGCB01000329.1 GCA_016870235.1 Actinomycetota bacterium
CATGGAGCATGAGGATCTCCGTAGCCGGGATGTCTTCCGGCCGCGGGTCGTTCTCGATCTGGCTCTTCACCCGGGCGAAGCTGTCGCTGTCGACGCCCTCGAACGAGACACCTCGTGCAAACGCCATCCGCGCCTCCTCCATGTGTGGAATCAACCAACCTAGTAGCCCAGCCGCACCGGCGCAACCCCCCGAGAATCCGGAGGGTAGAACGGCACCGCCCCACGACGCTGCGAGCGGAGACAGCGCGCATCAGGGAGGACGAGCGTCGCGTACGCGAGCGTGCGGGAATGTCGCTCGAGCGGTACGTTGACCGTTGGGGCCGGTCGGCGCTGCCGACTCGTCCGTGACAGGCCGCGGCTCCAGGGGTTCGAATCCCCTCCGCTGCGCCGTCGTGCTCTGCCGCTGTCCCGCGCGCGGAACGGTTCGGCAACGACCGATGTTCGCCGCAACCCGGGCATGCGCCGCTCCCGTGCGGGAGGGTGCTCCCGCTCGAAGGCGAAACCGGCGGTCGATACGCTCCGCACAACATGTCCGTCCGGATCTGCGACGACCGCGGCGACCGGGGCTTCTCGTGGGTCGTCGAGGAGAAGCTCACCCGGACGTCGCATGCCCTCGCCGACGGCGGCCGCGTGTGGCTCGTCGACCCGGTCGACGACGCGGTCGCGCTCGAACGGGCAACGACACTCGGGGAGCCACAGGCCGTTCTCCAGCTCCTCGACCGGCACAACCGCGACTCCGCCGCGATCGCAGCACGGCTCGGAATACCGCGCCTCGTCGCGCCGCGCGCGCTCCCGGGCACGCCGTTCGAGGTCGTCGAGGTGAAGCGACGACCGTGGTGGAGGGAGGTCGCGCTCTGGTGGGCGGCGGAACGGACGCTGATCGTCCCCGAGGCCGTCGGCACGAACCGCTTCTACACCGCGGACCGCGGCTCCGCCGGCGTCCACGTCTTCATGCGGCTCTTCCCACCCCGCCGGGCACTCGCGCGCTTCGAGCCGGAGCACCTGCTCGTCTGCCACGGCGAGGGCGTCCATGGATCGGAGGCGGCCGGGGCGCTCCGCTTCGCGCTCGCCGACAGCCGGAGGGGGATCCCGCGGCTCCTCCGCCTGCTGCCGTCCCTCAGCCGCTGAGCGCTACCGACCGGCGCCGACGAGGCCTGGCCGCACCAATCGCGGCGGCGCCTGGAGCTTCGCGTCCTTGACCGGTGGGTTCACCGGATCGGCGAGCGGCGCAGCCCCGAACGAGGCGCGGACGCGCTCCTCGGGCGCCCGGCCGTAGGTCGTCGTCCGCTGCACCGGCACGCGGCCGGCGGAGCGGATCAGCGCCTCCATCTGCTCCGGCGGCATCTCCTGCCCCCACTCCGAGCCGGCCGAACGAGAGATCGACTCGTTCATCAGCGTCCCGCCGAGGTCGTTGACGCCCGCTGCCAGCGCCTGCCCGACTCCCTCGGGGCCGAGCTTGACCCACGACGCCTGGATGTTCGGGATCCCTGGATGGAGCACGAGCCGAGCGACCGCGTGGATCAGGAGCGCCTCGCCGAAGGTCGGCCCGCGGCGCGCGAGCCCCTTCAGGAACATCGGCGACTCCATCGGCACGAACGGGAGCGGCACGAACTCGGTGAACCCGCCCGACTGCTCCTGCTGCTCGCGAGCGCGGAGCAGGTGCCGGGCCCAGTTCCGCGGCCCCTCGACGTGGCCGAGCATCATCGTCACGTTGGACCGCAGGCCGACGCGATGGGCGGCGTCGTGCACCTGGAGCCACTGGTCGGTCGTGACCTTGTCGGGGCAGATGATCGCGCGGATCTCGTCGTCGAGGATCTCGGCCGCCGTGCCCGGCAGCGAGCCCAGGCCAGCGTCGCGGAGCCGGGCGAGGTACGTCTCGAGCGGCAGGTCGAGCGTCGCCGCGCCCTGCCAGACCTCGAGCGCGGAGAACGCGTGCACGTGCAGTTCCGGCGCCGCGGCCTTCACGGTCGCGACCACCTCGGCGTAGTAGTCGCCCGTGAACGACGGATGGATGCCGCCCTGCATGCAGACCTCGGTCGCGCCGCGATTCCACGCCTCGCGCACCCGGCGCGCGATCTCGTCCATCGGCACGAGGTAGGCCGGCCCGCGCAGGTTTTCGGCCAGCTTCCCCTTCGAGAAGGCGCAGAAGCCGCACTTGAAGTAGCAGACGTTCGTGTACTGGATGTTCCGGGTGACGACGTAGGTGACCTCGTCGCCGCAGACCTCGCGGCGCAGCCGGTCGGCGGCGGCGAGGACGCGCTCGCGATCCCGGCCGCGCGCCTCGAACAGGCGGACGATCTCGGCCTCGCCCAGCTCCTCGCCCGTGAGCTCGAGCGGCACGGGGTCGCGGCCGAGGATGAAGGGCGCAGTCACGGGCTCGCCGGGCGCCCAGCGATCCTCCCGCGCGTAGCCCATCCCGTCGGCTGCGCGCCGCACGGACGGCTGCACCGCGCGATCGACCCAGCGGCCGAGCTCGGCCACGTGCTCCGGGTAGAGCGGCAGGCGCGGCACCAGCTCGAAGCCCTTCGCCTCGGTACCCGCGCGGAGCCGGCCGAGATCGGGCCAGGGCGCCTCCGGGTTGACGTGGTCGATCGTCACGGGCGAGACGCCGCCCCAGTCGTCGATGCCGGCGTCGAGGAGGTCGGGGAAGCCGTCGTACGCGAGGTTCGGCGGCGCCTGGACATGCCACGACGGCCCGAGCAGGATCCGGGCGACGGCGATCGACCACAGGTGCTCCTCGACCGTCGCGTCGGGATGCTCGGCCATGCGGGTGTCGGCCTTCGCGCGGAAGTTCTGGACGATCACCTCGCCGATGTGGCCGTGCTCCTCGCCGAGCGCGCGAAGCGCGAGCAGAGCCTCGATCCGCTCCTCGCGCGTCTCGCCGATCCCGATCAGGATGCCGCTCGTGAAGGGGATCGCGAGCTCGCCGGCGAGACGGATCGTCTCGAGCCTGCGCGCCGGGATCTTGTCGGGCGAGGCCCAGTGCGGCATCCCCTTCTGGGAGAGCCGGTCGGAGACCGTCTCCAGCATGATCCCCATCGAGGCCGAGACCGGGCGGAGCGCCGCGAGCTCGGCACGCGTCATCACGCCGGGATTCAGGTGCGGGAGCAGCCCGGTCTCGTCGAGGACGCGCTTCGCGCACCGCGCGAGGTACTCGAGCGTCGTCGCGCAGCCGAGCTCATCGAGCTCGCGACGGGCGGTCTTGTACCGGAGCTCCGGCTTGTCGCCGAGCGTGAAGAGCGCCTCGGTGCAACCCGCCGTCGCGCCGGCGCGCGCCACCGCCAGCACCTCCTCCTCGCTCATGAACGCCCGCTCCCCGCGGCGCGGCGGCCGGGCGAACGTGCAGTATCCGCAGACGTCGCGGCAGAGCGTCGTCAGCGGGATGAAGACCTTGGGCGAGTAGGTGACGAGCCGGGGGCGCTCACGCCGGTCGCGAAGGCGGCGCGCCTCGGCCATGAGATCGTCGAGGGACGTGGTGAGGAGATCGGAGACGAGATCGCGCATCGGTGACTCGGATGGGTTCGGGTCGCCGGGCGGTCTCCTCGCGCCGGAGACGGAGAGGATACGCGATCGGGCGGTCGTGGGAGCGCCGGAAGCGGCGGCGTCGATCAGACCAACGCGCGGCCGCCGTCCGGCTCCCGGAGATCGTTCATCGCGTCGACGAACCTCGCAGCGATCCGGTCGGCACCTCTCAGCCTCCCGCGCCGTACGAGATGCGCTCCCGCAACGACGACGTCGGCGATCGCGCATTCTCCCTCGGAGAACACGAGCGCGTCGAGCACCCGCGTGTCCGGCACGCCGAGGAGCGCCGGGTCGGCCGAAAGGTCGATCGCGACGAGATCGGCGCGAGCGCCGGCGACGAGACCCCAGGAGCTGAGCCCGGCGGCCGCAGCACCGCCCTCCTGAACCGCGTCGAAGAGGCGCGCTGCCGTCGACGGCTCCCGTTCGGGCGAGGCGCCGACGTTCCGTTCGCGACGCGTCAGGCGCTGACCGAGCTCGAGAAGACGGAGCTCGGCCGCCCACGACCGAGTGCCCCTGGCTGTCCGAGCCGACGGCGAGGGGCACCCCTGCTCGCAGCCAGCCGGGGAGATCGGTGACGCCGTCGCCGAGGTTCGCCTCGGTGCCCGGGCAGAGCACGACAGTCGCTCCGCCGCGCGCCA
>VGCB01000330.1 GCA_016870235.1 Actinomycetota bacterium
CGGGCTCGCGATGGGTCTCGGCGGCATCGCCGCGATCGCCCTCGGCGCCGTCGCCGACGCGATCGACCTGCGGACGGCGATGCTCGTCAGCGCCTGCGCGCCCGTCGTGGGGCTCGTCCTCTGCCTCGCCTTGCCGGCGCCGGCAGGCGAGGGACGGTCGGGGATCGGCGAGCGTCTTCGCTACGCTCTCTCGGGTCGGCGCTTGACGTCGGCAGACCGGGCACGATCGGCAGGAGGAGAGTCCACATGACCATCCAGGAGTTCTTCGGCTCGCTGCAGGATCGCGTCGACCCCGCGAAGACCGAGGGCATGACCGGCCGGTACGTCTTCGACGTCGAGGGCGTCGGTCAGTGGACGGTCGCCGTGGACGACGGTGCAATCTCGGTCGCCGAGGGCGCCGGCGAGGCGGACTGCACGATCACCGCGAGCGAGAAGACCCTGACGAAGATCGTGAACGGCGAGTCGAACCCGACGACGGCCTTCATGATGGGGAAGCTGAAGATCGACGGCGACATGGGCGCCGCGCTGAAGCTCCAGAAGCTCTTCTGATTGAGGCCTCGTCGAGTCGGGCTGGCAGCGTGGGATCCGACGTCCCGGGCCTGAAGCCGGGAACCTACGGTTCTCTGGGAGCCCTCCCTTGCGATCTCGACCCGGAGCGTCCCTCGTCCGACTTCAGTCGGACGACAGGCGCTGGCGACGTCGGGCGGTGACGTGTCGGCGCAGTCATCGGCCACGGCGATCGTCGTGTCGCCAGACGTCGTTCTCCGGCGGTCAGCGACGCCTGGCGCGGTTTCGTGTAACTGTCGCCTGGTGATCGGTGTGTGGTGACGCTGATTCGACTCGTCGTCTCCTGGGGGATCAACGTCCTCGCGCTGATCGTCGTCGACGCGCTCTTCGGCAGCGTCGAGATCGGGCGCTGGGGCCCGCTCGTCGTCGGCGGCATCGTCCTCGGCGTCGCAAACGCGGTCCTGCGGCCGCTGATCGCCGTGCTGACCTTGCCGCTGGTCGTTCTCTCGCTCGGGATCGGGTACTTCGCGATCAGCGTGCTCATGCTGGCGATCGCCGAATGGGTCTCGACGGACTTCTCGATCGACGGCTTCTGGACCTACGTCGGCGCCACGATCGTGATCTCGGTCGTCAACGTCGTGCTGGGAACGATCCTCGGCGTCCGCGGGAAGCACCGCGTCCGGTTCGAGCGCGGCTCACATCGCTGACACGACCTCCGCGAAGAGCGTCGGGTCGACGTTTCCGCCGCTGACGACGGCGACTGCGCGGCGCGCGGGGCCGAGCTCATCGCGATGGTGAAGCCAGGCGGCGACGCTGACCGCGCCGCTCGGCTCGGCGACGAGGCGCGCGCGACGCGCGACCGCCCGCATCGCGTCGAGGATCTCGCCCTCGGTGACGGTGACGATGTCGGCCACGAGCGCCTGCACGTGCGGCCACGTAAGCGTGCCCAGGTGGTCGACCCGGAGGCCGTCGGCGCGCGTCTGGAGCCCTGCACCCGGCGGGTTCGCGACGACGGCGCCTGCCCGCAGGCTCCGCTGCGCGTCGTTCACCACCTCGGGCTCGACGCCGACGACGCGCGCGCCCGGAGCGAGCGCCGCGAGTGCGACGGCGACGCCGGAGATCAGACCGCCGCCCGAGACGGGGACGAGGACGAGGTCGACGTCGGGGAGATCCTCGGCGATCTCGAGCCCGCAGGTGCCCTGCCCGGCGATGACGTGCGGATGGTCAAACGGCGGGATGTGCACCAGGCCCCGCTCGGCCGCCAGCTCCGCGGCCGCGCGCGCCTGCTCGCTTCGCGCGCCGCCGACGAGCACGATCTCGGCGCCGTGCGCCCGGGTCGCTCCGATCTTCACCGCGGGCGCGTAGTCGGGCATCACGATCGTCGCCGCCACGCCGGCCCGGCGGGCTGCGAACGCGACGGCCTGCGCGTGGTTCCCGCTCGAGTCGGAGACGACGCCCCGCGAGCGCGCGTCGGCGTCGAGGGCCTCGATCGCGCTCGTCGCGCCGCGGAGCTTGAACGCGCCGGTGGGCTGGAGGCTCTCCGCCTTGAGCAGCAGTCCCTCGCCGGCGAGCTCGACGAGCGGTGTGCGCAGCGCGCGGCCGCCGATCCGGGCGCGGGCGGCGGCGACGTCGTCGAGCGTGAGCAGATCGGCCACGGCCGGACGGTAGCGCGCCTACCGCTCGACCGCCCGGTCGTCTATGGTCGACGCATGCGATACGTCGCTCAGCTGGCGGTCGGCCTTGCCACGAGCGCGATCGCGCTCCTGATCGCGGCGATCGTCCTCGACCGGTTCACGATCTCGGAGCTGACCTTCCCGTTCGTGATCGCCATCTTCACGGTGGTCGGGCTCGCTGCGCGCCCGGCCGTGCGCGCGCTCGTCAAGGAGTACGCGACGGCGCTCGCGAGCGTGGTCGGCCTGATCGCCGCGTTCGTCACCCTCCTCGTCACGGATCTCGTCTCGGACGGGATGAACGTGGAGGGGATCGGCACCTGGCTGCTCGCGACCGCGATCGTCTGGGTCGGCGGGATCGTCGGCGAGATGCTGCTCGGCGACGCGATCAGGCGGAAGATCCTCGGCAGGGCGAGCGACGAGGCACCGCCGCCGGCTGCCTGACGCTTGGCGCCCGCCGCGCCGCGGCGTCGTCGCCGCGCCCGGTGACGCCTGATCGAGGCTCAGGCGTCGTCGCCGGTCTCCGCGCGCGGCGACCACGACGCGAAGCCCGGTGTCCCAGGGATGCGGCCGTCGAGGAACGCCTGCAGCCCCTCCCTGCCCTCGGCGCTCGCGCGGCGCTCGGCGATGCGGCGCGCCGTCTCGGGGCCGTCGGGTCGCTCGAGGACGAGCTTCTTCGCCTGCCGCGCCGCTCGCGGGGCAGCAGTGCGGAGCTCGCCCACGACCTTCGCGAGCGCCGGCTCGACGTCGTCGATCACCTCGTGCACGAGCCCGATTCGCAGAGCGGTCTGCGCGTCGAACCGCTCGCCGGTGACGAGGTAGCGGCGGGACGCGCTCGCGCCGATCTTCGCGAGCACGAAGGGGCTGATCACGGCGGGGACGATCCCGAGCTTCACCTCGGAGAAGGCGAAGACCGTGCGCGTCTGGGCGAGCGCGATGTCGGCGCAGGCGACGAGGCCGATCGCGCCGCCAAAGGCGTGGCCGTGGACGGCCGCGATCACCGGCGCCGGGCAGGCGTCGACTGCCTCGAACATCCGGCGCATGGCGTTCGCCTCGGCGACGTTGTCCTCGAGCGACAGCTCTCCGGTCGCGCGCATCCACTCGAGGTCGGCGCCCGCGCAGAAGCTCGGGCCCTCCCCGGCGAGCACGACCGCGCGCGCCGCGCCGACATCGACGAACGCCGCGGCGAGCTCGGCGATCAGCGCCGCGTCGAACGCGTTCCGCGTCGTGGGACGCGCGAGCGTGACGCGCAGGACGTCGTCCGTCCGCTCGATCCGGAGCGCTCCCACTCCCGAAGGATAGGCGCGCCCCAATGCTCTATCGTCTGCCCATGCTCAGGGGAGCGATCGCCGCCGCCTGCACGCCTCTTCGCGACGGTGGCGACCGTCTCGACGACGACGCCTTCGCGCCGTACGTCGACTTCCTCGCCGCAGGCGGCCTCGACGGCGTGCTCGCGCTCGGCACGAACGGCGAGGGGATCCTGCTCTCGGTGGCGGAGCGCAAGCGGGTGACCGAGCTCTTCCTCGAGTCGTCGCGCGGGCGTCTCCTCGTCGCCGCGCACTGCGGTGCGCAGACGACCGCGGACTCGGTCGAGCTCGCCGCCCACGCGGCGCGGGCCGGGGCCGACGCGGTCGCGGTGATCGGGCCGCCGTACTTCAAGCTCGACGCAGAAGCGCAGAGACGCCATCTCCTCGCCGTTGCGTGCGCGTGCGCACCCGTCCCCTTCTACGTCTACGAGTTCGCGGCCACGGCGGGCTATCCGTTCGACCCGGAGATGCTGCTCCGGCTCCGCGACCAGGCGGAGAACGTGGTCGGGATGAAGGTCTCCGACCAGCCGTGGGAGGCCTTCGAGACCTACCTCCTCGACGGATTCGACGTCTTCGTCGGGCCGGAGGCGCTGATCCACCGCGGCCTGGAGGCAGGCGCGGTCGGCGCGGTCTCGGCGCTCGCGTCGGCGTTTCCGGAGGACGTCGCGGCCGTC
>VGCB01000331.1 GCA_016870235.1 Actinomycetota bacterium
TCGGCGTACCACGCGCGCACGCGCGCGACCGCCGCGGGCAGGCGGGCGGTGTCCCCGATCCCGAAGTCCTCGCGCCACCCGGTCGCGAGGACGAACCGGCTCCGCACCGTGCTGCCGACGACGAGCTCGTAGACTCCGGTCGCGGCGGGGGCGTCGCGGAAGCCGATGCGGATGTAGCGCGTCCGCGTGAACGGCTCGTCGAAGGGGCTGCGGATCGCGGGCACGGGAAGGACGGTGCCGTCGGGCGCGCGCAGCGTCACGCGCGGGAGCGCGCGGCGGGCGCGGGCGCTCTCCGGCTCCCGATCGGGGATCAGCAGCTCGACGAGGAGGCGGCGCTCGGCCCCGACGCGAACGCGGTAGCGCAGCTTCGCCGCCGGATCGACGACGCCGTACATCGCGTAGCTCGTGACGGCGTCGAGCGGCCGCTCGGGCACGCCGAAGACCGGCTTGTGGGCCCCGGCCGCGGGCACGGCGGCGAGAGCGACGGCGATCGAGCCGAGGAGCACGACGCGGCACACGCACTCAGTGTGCAGGAGAGAACGCCCGGTCGCGCGCTCCGTCGTCGAACAAGCGATACCGGCGGCTCCCGCGTCGCCGGCTCGGATCGGGCGGAACCGACACACCGGAGAGGGAGTCCTTAGCGCTGCTTCCTTCCGGACCTGACGCGGTTCGAACGCTCCCCGTGCGCGGGACCCGACCTGTCAACACCACGTGCGCAGACCTGCCCGACACCACCGCCCTCGGACGGCATTCGGCCCCGCTGGAGCGGATTTCGGGTTCAGGGAACCGCTGACTCCCCACCTAGCGCGACCGGGCCTGCGAACCGTAGCGGATCGACGCCGACTGGGCCCTGCCGACGCTACGGTCGACTGCTTCGTCCCTCCTGGGAGCGTGATAGCGTCCTCTCGTGGTTTCCTCCGCCCTGCTCCCGCTTGCGGCGCTCACCACGCTCGGGAAGGTGGTGCTGTCGCTCGTGGCGGCAACCTTCATCATCTGGTCGCTCGTCACGGCGCTGTCGATCCCCAAGCGGTACCCGAACTTCCCGGAGAACCTCGGGATGTTCTTGACGATCACCGCCGTGCTCTTCGTCGCGCAGATGGCCGCGGTCGTCTGGGTGACGGGCACCCAGGAGGTCGAGAAGGAGAAGACCGCGCACGAGGCGGGGGCCGGCAAGGAGAAGCCGAAGGAGCCCGCCGCGGTCGAGGGCGACGCCGCCGCCGGCAAGTCGATCTTCTCCGCGAGCTGCGCCGGCTGCCACACGCTGGCCGATGCCGGTGCGACCGGCTCGGTGGGCCCGAACCTCGACTCCACCAAGTCCCCGCTCGACGTGGTCGTCGACCGCGTCACGAACGGCAAGGGCGCGATGCCGTCGTTCAAGGGCCAGCTCGACGAGCAGCAGATCGCCGACGTCTCCGCCTACGTCGTCTCCGCGACCGGCTAGCCCGCGCCCGACCGCGCTGTCCTCGTTGGCGGCTTCGCCGCCGGGCTACACTGCAAGCCGCTCGAGCCCTGAGCTCGGCTCGGAGAGGTGTCCGAGCGGTCGAAGGAGCGCGACTGGAAATCGCGTACGTGCTTAACAGGTGCGTCGCGGGTTCAAATCCCGCCCTCTCCGTCGGCCCGCGGGTCTCCCTTCCGTCGGCTGGAAGGAAGACCCGCGGGCGTCCGATCAGGTCGTGACCGTCGACGCCGACCTGATGCGCGTCGCGACGTAGGCGAGGGTGGCGACGCAGACGACCGCGGCGGCGGCGAGGGGCAAGCGGTCGCCGGCCGCCTCGGCGACGGCACCGCCGGCAGCGGGGCCGATGACGGCGCCGATCGCCCACGACCCGTTCATGAGGGCGAACGCCACTCCCTGCGGGAGCCCGTTCTCGTCGGCTCCGCGCGCGATCAACGAGAAGGCGGGGGCGTAGAGCGCCCCGTACACGGTGCTCGCCGCGACGAGCGCCGCAGCGTACACGAACGGCGTCCCGATCACGGCGAGCGCAGTCGAGGTCGCGGCCCCGAGCACGAGGAGGAGCGCGACCGGGCGCGCAGCGCCCTCACGGTCGGTCCAGCGCCCGAGGAGCGGCGTGGCGGCGGCCTGGACGCCGGCGTTGAGCAGCCAGACGCCGCCGATCGCGGCTGCTCCCCAGCCGCGGTCCGAGAGGTGCAGCGGGCCGAGGACGAGGACGACGCCGAGCAGGAGCGCGGGGAGCAGCATCAGCCCGAGCCCGGCGAGGAAGACCGGGCTCTTCAGTGCCCGCCGGAGCGCGCCGGGGGCCGCCTCGTGCAGGTGGACGGCGCCGACGCGGGCTGCGAAGAGCCCGACCGCCAGGGCGAGGGCGGCGACGGCGAAGAACACGAGCTCGCGGCTCGTGAGCGCCGCGAGCGAGCCGAGGACCGGCCCGAACACCGCACCGAAGATCCCGGTACCGAGCGCGACCCCGAGCAGCTCTCCGCGCCGGTGTCGCGGAGCCGCCGCGAGGAGCCACGCGATCGCCCCGGTCCAGCTGACCGAGCTGCTGATGCCCTGCACGAACCGGGCTGCGATCAGCATCCACAGGCTGTCGGCGACCGCGAACACGACGCAGGCGGTCACGAGCAGCGCCAGCCCGAGCAGCACCGCCGCTTTCGGCCCGCGGCGGGTCGAGAGGAGCGCCGCCGGGATCGCCCCGAGGAACGACCCGGCCGCGTAGGCCGCGACGAGCATCCCCGCGGCGCCCTTGCGAAGATCGAGCTCGTCGACGATCTCCGGCAGGATCGGCGTCAGGACCGAGTACAGCATCATGTCCACGAGGACGACCGCGCAGACCGGGATCAGCAGGCGCCGCATCGCGTCCATCGGGCGACGCTACCACGGTGCTCCTCCGGGGCTCCTCCGGAGCGGATGACCGCTTTCGGCGCCCCGCGCCCGTGGGCCGCCGGGTCTCCAAGAGTTGGCACCGGGCACGCGACGTCCGATCCTGCGTCAAGCGGGCCTGACGGTCGAGGAGCTCGTCGAGCTGCCCCGAGGGCTCGCGTCGTCGGAACGAGGGATGTCAGGGATCGGGGCGCTGCACCCCGACGTCGCCGAGAAGTCGTCGGGCTTCCCCGCTCATACTGACGGGTGCGGGGCGGGACGACCATTCCCCGTCGTCGCGGGCTTCGCCTGCCGCGAGAGCCCGTATCGGTGCGGTCGGGACTCCCCGGCACGGTCTTGCGTCCGGTAGTTGACTAGGTGACCAGGTGTTGCTATGGTCGCCCGGTCACAAGGTGATCAGACCACCTGACCACCGACTGGCCCTCTGGGAGCGGCTCGAGCTCGTCGAGGGCGAGACCGAGGTGCTGCCGGGGATCCGGACGATCGAGACGGGTGGGCACAGTCCCGGCCATCAGATCGTCATGATCGAGACCGGAGAGGGGCTGGTAGTGATCCCCGGTGACGAGGTGTACATGTACGAGAATCTCGAGCAGAGTGTCCCGATCGGGTACTACCACGACTTCGAGAGGCTCGTCGCGGCGATGGACCTGATCTCCGCGCTCGGCGGTCACGTCTTGCCCGCCCACGATCCCGCTGTCGTCGAGCGCCACCCGTCCCTCCGCATCCCGGCGGCTGCGGCGTGAGCGCCGCGAGCGGAAGCGTCATCGACCGCCTCCGGGCGAGCCGAGTCGTCCCCGTGGCGACGATCGAGGATCCCTCTACCGCCCCTGTGGTCGTGCGAGCGCTCCTGGCCGGCGGGATCGCCTGTATCGAGGTCACCTTTCGCCATCCGGCCGCGCCGGCGGCGATCAGGGCGGCGCGGACGGTCGACGGCGTCCTCGTCGGTGCCGGCACGGTGCTCTCGGTCGAGCAGGCCGAGCTCGCGTTCGAGGCGGGGGCGGACTTCGCTGTCGCGCCGGGCACCAACGACTCGGTCCTCGAGCGCTGTCGCTCGCTGGGGCTGCCGTTCTTCCCGGGCGTGGCGACGGCGACGGAGATCGAGCGGGCACGGTCGCTCGGCCTGTCTCTCGTGAAGGTGTTCCCGGCGGCGCAGCTTGGAGGTACCGGATTCCTCCGGGCCGTCTCGGCCGTCTATCCGGACGTGGGGCTGATGCCGACGGGCGGGGTGACCGTGGAGAACCTCGGTGAGTACCTCGCGGTGCCGGCGGTGGTGGCCTGCGGGGGCAGCTGGCTCGTGCGCCCCGAGCTGGTGC
>VGCB01000332.1 GCA_016870235.1 Actinomycetota bacterium
TGGGTCGATCAGGTCGGGCGAGTCGGCCTCGTTCTCGAGCAGCGTCCTCACCGGCCGGAACGCGTTGCCGTAGGGGTTCTCCGGGCCCATCGGCACCGTCTCCGTGTCGACGCGATAGACCGCGTTTCGGGTGCCGTCGAGATCGAAGTCGAGACGGGCGCTGAAGAAGTGCTGGTGAATCGGCGCATCGACGCCGGGCGCGACGAGCTGGCCGTACGGGGGCGTCTCGCCGGGGGTGGCGCCGCGGGTGTGGACGATCCCGGTCGCCTTCACCTCGTGCTGGATCGTGCCGTCCTGGTAGAGGTACCAGAAGAAGCCGTAGTCGTAGTTGCCGATCGAGGCGATGAACGAGACGACGAGGCGCCGCGACCGTCGCACCTCGGTGTGGTCGGTGCGCCAGTCCCAGTGCTTCCAGAGGATCCCGTAGTCCTCCTCGTGCATGCACACGGCGTTCTCGATCGTGGCGATGGTACCGTCGTGGCGGGCGACGTGCGCGTCGAAGTAGTGGATCAGCCCGAGGCAGTCGCAGCCGAGCGTGAGGGAGTTCGCGAGCATCCCGATCAGGTTCTCGCCGATGTCGAAGGGCGTCTGTGTATGCCGCTCGTAGCGCGGGTCGCCGTAGGGGACGGCCATCTCGCAGATGGAGGCGCGGTGGAGGATCGAGCGTGTGCGGCCGCCGTCCTCATAGCCGAGCTGATGGAGCACGAGGCCTTCGCGGGCCGTCCAGCCGATCCGGAACGACCACTTCTGCCAGCGCACGAGGTTGCCCTCGACGGTGAAGCTCGCCCCCTCGGGCTGCGTGATCTCGATCGGCTTCAGGTCGGTGCGCATCGTGCGGCCGGCGGCGCGGAAGTCGCCGTCGCCCTGCGGCACCGGCAGCTCGACGAGGTCGTGGACGTAGAGCACCTCGCCCGTGTGGAGGTCGACCATGCCGGTCACGCCCTCGATCGGGCGCGCGTACTGGTTCCCGTCCGGCGACGGCAGCATCCAGGCGAACGCCCGGCAGACGCGGCGGCCTTCGAAGTCGTCGCCCGGCCAGTGCGCCGGCATCACGGGGTCGATCGCCACGAGATCGATCGGCACGCCGCGCTTCGCCATCGCCTCCTGGAACCGCGGGTCGGCCTTGAGCCGCCGCTCGACCTCCTCGTACTCCTCGGGGATGATCGCGGGCTGGCGATCGCCGAGGTCGTCCCACCGGTGCACGGCGCCGGTCGCCAGGTCGATCTCCGCCTCGACGCCGCGGCGCGCCTCGGGGTCGAGCAGCACGAGCTCCGCCACCCGCTCCGCGGCCGCTCCGTCGGGCCACGCCGCGAGCGCCGCCTTCGCGGGCTCCTTCAGTGTGATCGTGACGAACCGCAGCTGGTCGCCGCCGTGGGCGCGCGCTGCCGCGATGGCGGCCTCGAGCTCGTCGGGAGAGAGCGGATCGAGGGGATGCGTGGGCGCGGTCATGCGTGGTGCCTCCGTTTCAGCTGGTCGTCATGAGCGTAGGGGTGTCGGCGAGGAGTCTTCTCGTCGTCGGGTGAGAGGGGGCGTCGAGGACGGCGCCGGTCTCCCCCGTCTCGACGAGGCGGCCGGCGTCGAGGACGGAGACGCGGCCGGCGATCGTGCGGACGAGCGCGAGATCGTGGGTGACGAACAGCAGCGCGACGCCGTCGCGCTCGCGCAGAGTGTCGAGGAGCTCGACGATGGCCGCCTGTACGGACGTGTCGAGTGCCGAGGTGATCTCGTCGCAGACGAGGACGTCCGGCTCGGCCGCGAGCGCGCGCGCGATCGCGACGCGCTGGCGCTCGCCGCCCGAGAGCTCGGCGGGGTAGCGATCAGCCGCGAGGTCGGGCAGCGCCACGCGCTCGAGGAGGTCGGACAGCCGGCTGTCGACTTGCGGGCCGCGGAGGTCCCAGAAGTGGGCGAGAGGTGTCCGGAGGATGTCACCGACTGTGCGTCGCGGATTGAGCGCGTTGCTCGGGCTCTGGAAGACGTACTGAAGCCGCCGGCAGGTCTCGGCCGGGCGGGCGCGGGCGGATCGCGCGAGCGGTTCGCCGCCGAGGACGACCTCGCCCGACCAGGCCGGGTGCAAGCCGGCGATAGCACGCGAAAGGGTCGTCTTGCCCGAGCCGGACTCGCCGACGAGCGCGAGGCACTCGCCGCGGTGGAGCGTGAGTGAGACGTCCTCGAGGACGCGGCGCCGGCCGTGCGTCGCCGAGACGCTCCGGACCTCGAGCAGCGGCGTCTCTGCCGGCACGACCCGGTGGGGTGTCAGCGGCAGCGAAGGCGGACGCGCCGGGAGCTCGAGCGCGTGCAGGCAGCTGACCCGATGGTCGGGTGCGAGTGCGCGCACCGGCGGTGTCGCGTCCTTGCAGCCGTCCGTCACGTGCTCGCACCTGGGCGCGAACACGCACCCGCCCGGCCGCCGACCCGGTGCCGGCACCAGCCCCGGGATCGCCTCGAGGTGGCGGCGGGCCTCGACGTGCGGCAGGGCCCCGATCAGCTTGCGGGTGTAGGGATGCCCGGGTCGCGCGAAGAGCGCGCCGGCCGGCCCCTCCTCGACGAGCCTACCGGCGTAGAGGACGGCGACCCGATGCGCGAGGCTCCCCACTGCGGCGAGGTCGTGGCTCACGTACACGGCAGCGGCGTCGTGGGCGGCGCAGAGCTCGCGCACGGTCTCGAGCACGTGCGCCTGCGTCGTGACGTCGAGCCCCGTCGTCGGCTCGTCGAGCACGATCGCCGCCGGCCGCAGCAGGAAGGCCATCGCGAGGCAGACCCGCTGCTGCTGCCCGCCGGAGAGTTGGTGTGGGAAGCGCGCGACGACGTCTGCCGGCAGGCGTACCTCGTCGAGCGCCGCGGCGATGCGGGCCGGGTCGGCGCCCGTGCCGTGGGCGTCGAGGAGCTCAGAGAGCTGTCGGCCGACCCGGAGCGCGGGGTTGAGCGCCGTCGCCGGGTCCTGCGGGACGTACGCGACGAGCGCGCCGCGGACCTGCCGGAGCCCATCGGTGTCGAGATCGAGGATCGAGCGACCGTCGATCTCGACCCTCCCGCCGGCGAATCGCGTGCCCGGCCGTGCGTGACCGAGGAGCGAGAGGGCGACGGTCGTCTTCCCGGAGCCCGACTCGCCGACCAGGCCGAGCACCTCACCCCGCTCGACCGTCAGGGAGACGCCGTCGACCACCTCGGCGCCCGACCGCGAGAGCTCGACCCGGAGGTCGCGAACGTCGACGAGGCTCATCGTGCGTCCTCGACGCGCGCGACGGCGCGGGCAATCCCCTCGGCGACGAAGTTCGCGCCGACGGCGAAGACCGCGATGCAGAGGCCGGGAATCAGCACGGGCCACGGCTGGGCCGTCAGCCCCAGCCGGTTCTCGTTGATCATCAGGCCCCAGTCGGCGCTCGGCGGCTGGATCCCGAACCCGAGGAAGCTGACGCCGGCGACGAGCGCGATCGACCACGTGAGCCGGAGGCCGTACTCGACCATCAGCGGGGTCGTCACGTTCGGGAGGATCTCGCGCAGGAGGAGGTGCGAGCGGGGGAGACCGCTCGCCTGCGCCCACTCGACGTACTCGCGGTGCGCGATCTCGGCGGTCACCCCGCGCACGACGCGCGCCACTTGCGGCACCCACGCGAGCGCGACGACGAGGACGATCAACCAGAGCTGCGAGCCGAGCATCGAGACGAACAGCAGCACGAGCACGATCTGCGGGAAGGCAAGCAGGAGATCCATCAGCCGCATCAGCGTCGCGTCGGCCCACGGCCGGCTCGTGCCTGCGACCAGGCCGACCGCGGCACCGAGAGCGACACCCAGAGTCGCGGCCGCGAACGACATCCAGACGACCGTCCAGCCGCCCCAGAGCACGCGCGAGAGCACGTCGTGGCCGAGGTAGTCCGTGCCGAGCAGGAAGTCGCCGGACGGGCCGGACTGGGGAGTTCCGACGCTCTCGGACGGATCGTGCGGCGCTACGAGCGGGCCGATCAGGGCGAGCGCGAGAACGAGCAGCACGAGCGCGAGCCCGATGCGTGTGCGCGGCTGGCGGAGCGCCCGCGCTGCGACGGGGAAGCGCCGCGGGCGCACGAGCTCGGCGGTCGAGGGCACGGCCGTCACGCGCGCGTCCGGAGCCGGGGCGAGAGGAGCACGGTGAGGACG
>VGCB01000333.1 GCA_016870235.1 Actinomycetota bacterium
TGGATCGCCGAGGTCGGATCGGCCCCCGGGGCACCTTCACCGTCACTGGAGTTGCCAATACGGACAGCGGAGATCCCGCTTCCGAGCAACACAGCCTGCTCGCCGTACCCGAAGCCGAGCCCGAGACCGACGACCTGCTCGAGGAGCCCGGGACTGCGGGCTCCCATGGGGACGGCGCCGTCGATCCGGGAGGCGACCGTGCGAACGAGCGAGGGTGCCGGTGACCTGCCGCCGATGCCGCCGACCCGGATCGCCGGCCGCGCCGAGCCGCCGATGCCGTCGAGCACCACCGCCGCGATGACGTCGCGCGCGATCGGCGAGGCGAGGAAGCGACGGATCCCGGCGCCTCCGAAGGCGGCGGCGTCGGTGGAGAGGAAGACGAGCGTGTGCAGCGGCCGCACCCCCGCCGAGCCGCTGCTCGTCGGCGCGTACGCGCGGGCGAGCTCGATCAGCGCGGCGGTGCCCGAGGCGTTGTCGTTCGCCCCGTTCGTGCCTGCGCCGCTGTCCCGGTGCGCGACGACGGCGATCGCCGCGGCCGACTGGCCTTCGATCACGGTGACGACGTTCTGCAGCTGCACGGTGCCGAGCCCACGGATCGTCTCGCGCCAGCGATCCGTCGAGGTCGGGAGCGCGTAGAGCGCAAGCTGCTCGCGGTACCAGAGGCCGGCCGCGAGAGCGGTCGCCGAGCCGGGGACGCGGGCCGGCTTGTCCCGCGCGAGCGTCTGCGCGAGGAGCGTCGCCGAGGCGGCGTCGAACGCCGACGGCGTCGCCGACGGCGGCAGCGGTCCCGGCCGCGCGATCGTGAAGCCGACGAGCAGCACGGGCACCACGAGAGCGAGCGACGCGCTCCGAACGAGGCGCAAATTGATCGGGCGCTCGATCGAGCCGCGGCGGGGTCTTCGACGGACGATGCGCGGCCGTGCCGACTCCATGGGCGCGGCTATAGTAGGCGGCGGGCCCAGGGGCGCGTGTCCGCTGCGAGACAATCCGACTTGCCCGACTCTGCCACCATCCTCCTGGTCGACGACGAAGAGTCGATCCAGACGCTGCTGAGCTACCCGCTCGAGCGGGACGGGTATCGGGTCGTGCAAGCCCGCGACGGCGACGAGGCGCTCCGGCGCTTCCAGGAGGACTCGTTCGACCTCGTCGTCCTCGACATCATGCTCCCGCGGGTCGACGGGCTCGAGGTGTGCCGGCGCCTCCGCGCGGACAGCACCGTGCCGATTATCATGCTCACGGCCCGCGACGACGAGCTCGACAAGGTGCTGGGCCTCGAGCTCGGGGCCGACGACTACATCACGAAGCCCTTCTCGATCCGGGAGTTCCGCAGCCGCGTGCGCGCCCTCCTCCGCCGGGCTTCGAACCCGCACACCGCCTCGCGGCGGGAGGAGGTGGTCGAGGTCGGCGACGTCCGCATCGACCTGCCCCGCCGGGTCGTGGAGGTGCGGGGCAAGCCCGTCCAGCTGACGTACGTCGAGTTCGAGCTGCTCGCGCTCCTCACGTCGTCACCGGGTGTCGTGTTCTCGCGGCGCCAGCTGCTCGAGCGGATCCGCGGCAGCGCCGACTACCGCGAGCCGCGGACGATCGACGTGCACGTGCGCCATCTCCGCGAGAAGATCGAGCGCGACGCGCGCGAGCCCGAGCTCATCCTCACCGTGCGCGGAGCCGGGTACCGCTTCCGCGACGCCCCGTAGCGTGCTCCCGCTCGGCGGGATCCGGACCCGGCTCGCGCTCGCGCTGCTCGCGGTGGTCGGGATCGCCTCGCTCGGGGCGTACCTGATGGTGATCCCGTCGCTCGAACGGCGACTCGTGGATGCCAAGCTCGAGCAGTTGCGCGACGGCATCCGGACGTTCGGCCCGGATATCGGCCAATCACGGCTGACGGGTTCGCCGGTGCGGCTCGCGAGCTTCATGAACGCCGCCAGCGACTTCTACGGAACGCGGGTCGTCCTCTTTGACATCTCTGGTCCGCCCGTGTCGCTGACCACCGTCGCGGACACCGACACGCGCTCCGCGCACCTCGCGCGCGACCCGGTGGCGCTCAAGGCAGCGCGCGGGGGATCGGCGCGGGAGCGCGTTCGACGCGGCGGACGCGAGTACGCGCAGGTGGCGCAGACACTATTCGGCAACCAGGTGATCCTGTTCTCGTCGCCGCTCCGCGATCAACTGACGACCGTGACGGTGATCGAGCGTCGGCTGCTCTATGCGACCCTCGTGGCGCTCGGCCTCGCTCTGGCGCTTGGCAGCGCTGCCGCCGCCCTCCACGCGCGCCGGATCCGGCGACTCGAGCGCGCCGCCGACCGGATCGCGAGCGGCGAGTTCGGGGAGGCGATCGTCGATCAGCGGCGCGACGAGCTCGGCGAGCTGGCCCGGTCGTTCGATCGCATGCGGGTGCAGCTCGCGGCGCTCGACAACGCGCGGAAGGAGTTCGTCGCGAACGCGTCGCACGAGCTGCGGACGCCGCTCTTCTCGCTGGCGGGGTTCCTGGAGCTGCTGACCGACGAGGATCTGGACGAGGAGACGCGGCGCGGGTTCCTGCAGACGACGCGCGAGCAGCTTGATCGGCTGACCGCGCTCGCCACCGACCTGCTGGACCTCTCGCGGCTCGACGCGGGGCGGATGCACATCGCACGCGAGGACGTCGCGCTCGACGAGGTCCTGCACGTGGTGGCGGAGGAGGTCGGGCCGATCGCGGAGGCAGCCGGGCACACGGTCGGGATCGAGAGGGACGGCGGCGCCGTCGCGATCGCGGACGAGGAGCGCGTGGTGCAGGTCGTACGGGCGCTCGCGCGGAACGCGATCGTGCACACGCCGGCGGGGACGCGCGTGACGCTGCGGGCGACGCGGAGCGGCGCGAGCGCCGCGATCGAGATCGAGGACGACGGGCCGGGCATCCCGTCGGAGCACCTGAGCCGGGTGTTCCAGCGGTTCTACCGCGTCGAGGGCGCGCGGGCGTCGGGCAGCGGGCTCGGCCTCGCGATCGCCCACGAGCTCGTCGGGCGCATGGGAGGTTCGCTCGGCGTTCGGTCGCGGCCGGGCAAGACCGTCTTCGTCGTGACGCTGCCGGCGGAGGCGGCCGTGCCGCGAGCGCGGACGGCGGCCGGGGTCCGGTAGCGCACCGCCGACTGAGGGGTTTCCACGTGGAAACCCGTCTTCGTCGTGACGCTGCCGGCGGAGGCGGCCGGGGTCTGGTAGCGCACCGCCGACTGAGGGTTTCCACGTGGAAACGCCCGGATACAGTGAGACGGATGCGCCTCTCCCTCCTCCTCGCCAGTCTGCTCGCCGCGGGCCTCGCCGGCGGCGCGGTCGCGATCGGGCTCCAGGCCGCCGTCGACGCGGGCGAGGGCACGACGACGACGGTCACGGTCGTCGAGCGCGGACAGGTCCGCGCGCCGGCGGCCCCGACGGTGTCGCAGCCCGGCTCCCGCGGGGCCTTCGACGCTGCCGCGATCTACGCGGCGCGGGCCGGCGGCGTCGTCACGCTCTACGCGGCGCGGGCCGGCGGCGTCGTCACGCTCTACGCCTCCTTCCCGGGCGGCGCCTCCCAGGGATCCGGCTTCGTCGTCGATCCGGCGGGGACGATCCTCACGAACGCACACGTGATCACGGATGTCGCCGACGATCCCCGCACCGTCAGCGGCGCGACCGAGCTGTTCGTCGAGTTCCGCGACGGCGAGCGGGTGCGGGGCCGGATCGTCGGCTGGGATCTCTTCTCGGACGTCGGGGTCGTCCGCGTCGACCCGGCCGCGCACAGCCTGGCGCCGGTGCCGCTCGGCCGGTCGTCCGCGGTGCGGGTAGGTGAGCCGGTGGCGGCGATCGGCAGCCCGTTCGGCAACCAGAGCTCGCTCAGCGTCGGCGTCGTCTCGGCGACCGGCCGCCAGATCGACTCGCTCACGTCCGCGTACGCCGTCGCCGATGCGATCCAGATCGACGCCCCGATCAACAGCGGCAACTCGGGCGGGCCGCTCTTCGACGCGCAGGGAGCGGTGATCGGGATCAACGCGCAGATCCGGTCGCGCTCCGGCACGGCCGAGGGGGTCGGCTTCGCGATCCCGATCGATCTCGCCCGCCGCGTCCTGCGCGAGGTCGAGCGCACCGGTCGCGTGGCCTACGCCTACATCGGGATC
>VGCB01000334.1 GCA_016870235.1 Actinomycetota bacterium
CCGGGCGAGACGTCAACGTGCTCGTCCTCGACACCGAGGTCTACTCCAACACTGGTGGCCAGGCCTCGAAGGCGACCCCCCGATCCGCGGTGGCGAAGTACGCGGCGGGCGGCAAGTCGACGCGGAAGAAGGACCTCGGCCGCCTCGCATCGGACTACGGCGAGGTCTACGTCGCGCAGATCGCGATGGGAGCCGACAACCCGCAGACCGTGCGCGCGCTCGTCGAGGCGGAGGCGTACTCCGGCCCGTCGCTCGTCATCGCCTACAGCCACTGCATCGCCCACGGGATCGAGATGGCGCAGGGGATGCGGCAGCAGAAGCTCGCCGTCGACACCGGCTACTGGCCGCTCTACCGCTACGACCCGCGGCATGCGGGTGCAGGCGAGCACCCGCTGCAGCTCGACTCGAGGGCGCCGAAGACGCCGCTCGCCGAGTTCACGGCCCGCGAGGCGCGGTTTGCCATCCTCGGCCGCTCCCGACCGGCGGAGGCCGAGCGCCTCGCGGCGCTCGCTCAGCACGACGTCGACGAACGGTGGCACGTGTACGAGCAATTGGCGCGCGTCGACCACGAGCCGGCAACCGCGCGCGGCTTGCCCTTGAGCTTGGCGGCCCCGCGGGGCGAGACGAGAGAGGAGACGGCGCCGTCGAGCCCGAGCTTTGCAAGCTCGGTGTCCTCGCCGGGCCGTGGGCCGAAACCGGCTCGCCAGAGGAGCCTCTCGGCCTGTTGCGGGCCGAAAGGGCCCTCGTAGACCGGCAGCGGCATGGCCATGATTTCGACAGCCTAGGGCGGGTGCCACTACCCTCCAATGGGGGGTTTCACCGGCCGATCCCTGAGCAGAGGGGCCTCTTTGTTGGGGATCTGTGAGGGTCGTGCCATCCGCTCGTCAACGGGGTCGTCAACGCGCGTCGCCGGAGCTCTCGACCCGGACGCAAACCGACCGGACTCGGCGCGCCGAGGCATGCTCGCCTGCTCCTCGGTGGATCGATGCGCGGGATCGGCAGCCCAGGCTCGACGCCTTCGCCGGTACCGCCGGGTTCTGCCCGGGCGTTCGCCGGCCGCCGCTCGTCCCTCGGTCACTCTCTGCCGGGCGCCGCAGGTCGTCCGCGCGGCGTCGGTTTCGTCGTCGCACGCCCCGCCGCGGCCCCTCCGACCGTCGTGCGCCGCACGCGGCCTGGTGGCGCGGGGTCCAGCCAGCAGCCTCCTCGGTGCTTCCTTTCCCCAACGGGGGCGCGAGGGTCCCTGAACGAACGATCGCAGAGGATGTGTTGCAGCGGTGCTCCGACATCGTGCCGGTTCCGTGTCGATCGACCGGAGCGGGCCGCGCTGCGCCTCGCGTCCGCACTCCGAGGCGCTCTCGACTGCGGGGCGACCCCGACCCACCAGCTATCGTTGGCCACGTGAAGCTCCTGGACACGGCATAGGCGCGTCCTGCGCCCGCGGTAGATCCGCAAGCCACCGTCCTGCTCCCGACTATCCTGCGCGCCGATGAAGGTCGTTCTGCCCGACGCCACCGAGCTCGAGCTGCCGGACCGGGCGACCGGCCTCGACGCAGCGCGTGCGATCGGGCCGCGGCTCGCCGAGCAGGCGGTGCTGATCCGCGCCGACGGCGTGCCGCAGGATCTCCGGCTCCCGCTCGCCGACGGGGCCGCGATCCAGATCCTGACGACGCGCGACACCGCCGACCCCGACGCGCTCTCGGTACTGCGGCATTCGACTGCGCACCTGCTCGCGGAGGCGGTGATGCGGCTCTACCCCGACGTGAAGATCGCGATCGGGCCGCCGATCGAGGACGGCTTCTACTACGACTTCGAGTTCTCCGAGCCGGTCCGCGACGAGGATCTCGCCCGCATCGAGGAGGAGATCCGCAAGGAGATCGCCGAGGGTCGCGAGTTCACGCGCGAGGAGACGACGGCCGAGGCGGCGGCGGCCCGGTTCGAGGCCGAGGGCCAGCCGTACAAGGTCGAGCTCGTCGGCACCGCCGACGGCACCATCTCGCTCTACACCCAGGGGGCGTTCACCGACCTCTGTCGCGGCCCCCACCTGCAGAACGCCGCTCCGATCAAGGCGGTCAAGCTCACGTCGCTCGCGGGCGCATACTGGCGCGGCGACTCCGCGAACACGCAGCTCACGCGCATCTACGGGACGGCCTTCTACTCGCAGAAGGAGCTCGACGCGCACCTGGAGCGGCTCGAGCTCGCAAAGCAGCGCGATCACCGCCGGCTCGGGCCGCAGCTCGGGCTCTTCCACTTCTCCGAGATCTCGCCGGGCGCGCCGTTCTGGCACCCGAGGGGCATGGCGATCTGGAACGTCCTCGAGGATCTCCGACGCCGCGAGAACGCGCGGCGCGGGTACGTCGAGGTGCGGACGCCCCAGATCTACGACAAGGAGCTCTGGGAGACGTCCGGCCACTGGCAGAAGTACCGCGAGCACATGTTCACCTTCGAGTCCGAGGGGCGGGAGTTCGGACTGAAGCCGATGAACTGCCCCGGCCACTGCGCCCTCTACGAGAGCGGGCAGTGGAGCTACCGGGACCTCCCGATCCGGATGGCGGAGGCGGGCAACCTGCACCGCAACGAGCTCTCGGGCGCGCTCCACGGGCTCCTCCGGGTGCGCATGTTCGCCCAGGACGACGCGCACGTCTTCTGCGAGCCGAGCCAGATCGAGGACGAGGTGCTCGCCTGCCTCGACTTCGGCTTCGCCCTCTACGAGCTTCTCGGGCTCGAGATCAAGGTCGAGCTCTCGACCCGGCCGGAGAACCGCGTCGGCTCGGACGCCGACTGGGACGTGGCCGAGGCGGCGCTCGCGGCAGCGCTCGAGCGCCGAGGCCTCGCCTACACCGTGAACGAGGGCGACGGCGCCTTCTACGGGCCCAAGATCGATCTCCACATGCTCGACGTCCTCGGTCGTGCGTGGCAGATCGGGACGGTGCAGCTCGACTTCCAGCTGCCGCAGCGGTTCGGGCTGCGCTACCAGGGCGCCGACAACGCCGAGCACGTGCCGGTGATGATCCACCGCGCGCTCCTCGGGTCGTTCGAGCGGTTCATCGGCATCCTGATCGAGCACTTCGGAGGCGCCTTCCCGGTCTGGCTCGCGCCGGAGCAGGTGCGCGTCCTGCCGGTGGCCGGCGATCACGCCGCCGCGGCCGGCGGCCTCGTCAGCGCGCTCCGCGAGGCGGGGATCCGGGCGGAGGTCGACGATCGCGACGACACGCTCGGCAAGCGGATCCGCGACGCCGAGCTCGAGAAGGTGCCGTACGTTGTCGTCTGGGGCGACCGCGAGTCGAACGACGCCCTCGCTGTCCGCAAGCGCGGTGAGGGCCAGTCGACGATGGCCCTCGACGCGCTGGCGGCCGAGATCCACTCGCTGATGCCGCGGTAGCGACGGCGAGAGCCGTCCGGCTCGAGCCGGACGAGGCGCCCCGCCTCCCGCTCCTGCTACCGCTCGTTGCGGCAGACCGCGTCGTCCGGCCCCACGAGCTGGTCGAACAGGCGGTTGAACTCCTCGTCCCGTCCCGGCTCGTACGCGCCGAGGCCGTCGCCCTCCCACTGGACGACCGGGGTGACGCCGGGGCCCATCACCGTCACCCGATGGCGCTTCCCGTTCCCCGGCCCGCGAACCTCGCGAACGGGGTAGTGACGAGGCGTCGGCTGGGGCACGAAGCTGTAGCAAAAGGCGCCGTTGCCCTGGTGGAGCACCTTCCCGGCGTCGTGGCGCCAGCCGGCACCGTAGGCCGAGTCGAGCGTGTCGATGTAGACGTAGCGCGCGTAGGCGTCGTTGCGCGTGGAAGACGGCGTGCGGAACCCGAAGACCGGCGTCCCCTGGTAGACGAGGCGACCGAACAGCCCCTGCCAGCGGCCGCCGTACGTCCAGTTGGGAGACACCTCGAGCATGGGAAGGGCGCCCGACCAGTGCGACACGTGGAGCTCGAACGCGGCCTGCTCGGGGCGGAATGGCTCCACCCCGCGCATCGGCAGCCGCCGCTGCCAGGACTGAAGCGCCCAGTAGGTGCCGTCCGGTGCCTTGCAGGCGGCGACGAGGAAGGGGAGCGGCGGGCCGTCGTAGGGCTGGCAGCCGTTCCGGAAGGTCTTCCAGATCGCGCGTCGCCGCGAGC
>VGCB01000335.1 GCA_016870235.1 Actinomycetota bacterium
CTCGCCCTTGAGGAACAGCTTGGCGCCCTCGCGGCGGCACTGCTTGCACTTCGGGCTCATGTCGCGCGCCATCTAGACCCTCCTCCGCTTCCGCGGCCGCACGCCGTTGTGCGCCTGCGGCGAGACCTCGCGGACACCGAGGATCTCGAGGCCTGCGGCCTGCAGCGAGCGGATGGCCGTCTCGCGGCCGGAGCCCGGGCCCTTGACGAAGACCTCGACCTTCTGCAGACCGTGCTCCATGCCCTTGCGGGCGGCGGCGTCGGCCGTGACCTGCGCAGCGAACGGCGTCGACTTGCGCGAGCCCTTGAAGCCCGCCGAGCCGGCCGACTCCCAGGCGAGGACGTTCCCGTCCTTGTCGGTGAGCGAGACGATCGTGTTGTTGAACGACGTCTTGATGTGCGCCTGGCCGATGGCGACGTTCTTGCGGACACGGCGCCGAGTGCGGCCACGCGCCGCTGCTGCCTTGCGAGGAGGAGCCATTACTTCTTCTTCCCTCTGCCGACGGTCTTCTTGGGGCCCTTGCGCGTGCGTGCGTTCGTCTTCGTCCGCTGGCCGCGGACCGGCAGGTTGCGCCGGTGCCGAAGGCCGCGGTAGCAGCCGATCTCGGAGAGTCGCTTGATCGCCTGCGAGCGCTCCCGGCGCAGGTCGCCCTCGACCTCGAGATTCTGGTCGATGTAGTTGCGGAGCTTCGTGACCTCGTCGTCCGTCAGGTCCTTGACCTTCTGGTCGCGGCTCAGGCCGAGCTCGTCACACACCTTCTGGGCGGTCGAGCGGCCGATCCCGTAGATGTACGTGAGGCCGACCTCGAGACGCTTCTGGTTCGGGAGGTTGACGCCGGCGATACGTGCCAAATCTCTTCTTCTCCTAGCCCTGTCGCTGCTTGTGCCGGGGGTTCGTGCAGATGACCATGGTGCGCCCGTGCCGCTTGATCACGCGGCACCGCTCGCACATGGGCTTGACGGACGGACGGACTTTCATGGTCTTCCTCTACTTGAGCCGGAATGTGATACGGCCGCGCGTCAGGTCGTACGGGGAGAGCTCGACCTTGACCCGGTCGCCCGGGAGGATGCGGATGTAGTGCTTGCGCATCTTCCCGGAGATCGAGGCGATAACGCTGTGGCCCGAGTCGAGCTCGACCCGGAACATCGTGCTCGGGAGGGCCTCGACGACCTCACCCTCGACCTCGATCTTCTCCTCTTTCGTCGACACGTTCTCGCGCGAAGAACCGCCCTGTTGCGGATGTTCGGGGGACGGGAACTACGGTCAAGCGCACTGTCTGCAACGGAAACTGCACGCAGCACGGCCTAGCGGCCGCGCCGCGGACACCGAACACTAGCAGACCGCACCGCCCACTGCGATGCCGACGCGCGGCGTCAGGACGCGCGGGCCGGCGGCCGTGATCGCGACCGTGTGCTCGAAGTGCGCGCTCATCGAGCCGTCGTCGGTGGCGATCGTCCAGCCGTCCGCCCACATGTGGACGCCGGGCGCTCCCGCCGTGATCATCGGCTCGATCGCGATCGTCATCCCCTCGGCCAGCTTCGGCCCTCTGCCCGGCTGCCCGAAGTTCGGGATGTGCGGAGCCTCGTGGTAGTACCGGCCGACGCCGTGACCGACGAGGCTCCGGACGACCGAGAAGCCTGCCTCCTCGACGACCTGCTGGATCGCGTTCGAGATGTCGCCGACCCGGTTGCCGAGCCTCGCCTGGACGATGCCGGCGCCGAGCGCCGACTGGGCCGTCTCGAGAAGCCGGACGACCTCGTCCGCGACCTCGCCGACCGCGTACGTGTAGGCGCTGTCGGCGATCGAGCCGTCGAGCGTGACGCCGACGTCGACCGTGAGAACGTCCCCGTCGCGAACGACGTGCCGGCCCGGGATGCCGTGCACGACCACCTCGTTCGGCGAGAGGCAGATCGCACCCGGGAAGGGGACGTGACCCTTGTCGCCGCCGTAGCCCTTCGACGTCGGGATCCCGCCGTGCGCGCGGATGAAGTCCTCGGCGACGATGTCGAGCTCGCCCGTCGTGATCCCGGGCTCGATGTGACGACCGACGTGGTCGATCGTCTCGGCGACGAGGGCGCCCGCACGGGCGATCCGCTCGATCTCCTCGGGGCCCTTCCGGATGATCATCGGTCGCCGCTTAGGCGTCGACCTAGAGAGGATTGGATCTGTTGATTGACTTCGTCAATGGTGCGCTGCGCGTCCAGACGTTCGAGGATGCCGCCAGCGCGGTAGCGTTCGACGAGCGGCTCCGTCTCGGCGTGGTAGATCTCGAGGCGCTTCGCGATGACTTCGGGAGTGTCGTCCGAGCGGCCCTCCGCTTTCGCTCGCGCGAGCATTCGCTCGGTGGCGATCCCGTCGGAAAGGTCAAAAAAGAGAACGACGTCCACTGCCCCTCGACCCAACCGCTCGAGCATCGGGTCGAGCGCCTCTCCTTGGGCCGGATTTCGTGGATACCCGTCGAGCACGAAACCGGATCCCGCGTCCGGCCTCGCCAGTCGGTCCTCGACGAGATCGTTCGTGAGGTCGTCCGAGACGAGCTTCCCGGCCTCGATGACGGCCTTCACCTTCAAGCCGAGCTCGGATCCCTCCGCCATCGCGGCCCGAAGCATGTCGCCGGTCGAGATATGCGGAATCCCCCGGTCCGCAGCGATTCGCTTCGCCTGCGTCCCCTTACCGGATCCCTGGGGACCAAGAACGAGGATGTTCACCGCCGACTCCGGGTCTCACCGCCAAACCCAAACCCAGACAACAGATCGACGATAGGGATTCCTGCAGTGAGGCGGCGCAGCCGCGTCACTTCAGGAATCCCTCGTAGTTCCGCATCATCATCTGCGACTCCATCTGTCGCATCGTGTCGAGCGCGACGCCGACGGCGATCAGGACGGAGGTGCCGCCCAGCGCGCCGGCGTTCGCCTGCGAGAAGCCGCCGTAGCGGATGAAGAGGCTGGGGGCGATCGCGACGATGGCGAGGAAGAGCGAGCCGGGCAGCGTCAGCCGGGTGAGGACGCGGTCGAGGTACTGCGCGGTCGGCGGCCCGGGACGGATGCCCGGGATGTAGCCGCCGTGCTTTCGGAGGTTGTCCGCCTGATCGACAGGGTTGAACTGGACCGCCGTGTAGAAGAAGGCGAAGATCACGATCATGATCCCCTCGATCCCGAGGTACAGCCAGTCGCCCGGCTGGAAGTACTCGTTCACGAAGTCGCGGCTCGCGGGGATGTACTGCGCGATCGTGGGCGGAAACGCGAGGAGCGCGGCCGCGAAGATGACGGGAATGACACCGGCCATGTTGACGCGCAACGGCATGTAGGTCGACCCGCCCGTCGTCAGCCTCCGGCCGACCATGCGCTTGGCGTACTGGATCGGGATCCGGCGCTGGCCCTCCTGCACGAAGACGACGGCGGCGATGACGGCGAGCGCGATCAGCGGGAGGAAGATGCGCTCCATCGGGCCGCCGTCCCACCAGGCGGTGATCCCGAGCGGGAGGCTCGTGAGGATCGAGGCGAGGATCAGCATCGAGATCCCATTGCCGACGCCGCGCTTCGTGATCTGCTCGCCGATCCACATGAGGACCGTGGTGCCGGCGGTCAGCGTGATGATGATCAGGATGATCCGGCCGGCGTTCGCCTCGAGCACCGGCTGGCCGTTGACGTTCTGGCTCTTGAACAGGAAGGCGTAGCCGAGCGCCTGGAGCGCGGCGAGGACGACGGTCAGGTACCGCGTGTACTGGTTGATCCTGGCGTAGCCCGACTCACCTTCCTTCTGGAGCTCCGCCAGGCGCGGGATCACGACCGTGAGGAGCTGGAGGATGATCGACGCCGTGACGTACGGCATGATCGAGAGCGCGAACAGCGAGAACTGCGACAGCGCACCGCCGGAGAACAGGTTCAGCAGGTCGAAGACGCCGCCGCCCTGGCTCTCGAAGTAGCCCTCGATCGCGCTGGCGTCGACGCCGGGCGCCGGGATCCACGATCCCAGCCGGTAGACCGCGAGCGCGAAGGCCGTGAAGAGGAGACGACGCCGGAGCTCCGGCACCCGCCATGCGTTCGCGAGCCAGCTCAGCACGCGCGCGCTACTCGCTTTCCTCGGCGGCGGCCACGG
>VGCB01000336.1 GCA_016870235.1 Actinomycetota bacterium
GAAGCGGACGAGGTAGTTGTAGTCCATGTTCTCGTACGTCACGTTCCACTCCTTGCGCACGGGCTGCGCGAGGATCGACTGCGCGATGTAGAGATTGAGGTGCAGATCGGCGATCTGCTTGTTCAGCTTCGCCACCGCCTGCTCACGGACGGCATCGTTCTTGATCGTCGACAGCTTCGCGATCGCCGCGTCGATCTTCTTGTCCTCGAAGTACGACCAGTTGTAGCCGCCCTTGGAGGCGATGTTCGCCGAGTTGTACGAGCTCGCCAGCATGAACGTCGGGTCGTTCGTCAGCGGCGACTGGTTGAGGAAGCTGATCTCGAGGCTCGTGTCCGGCTTCGACATCACCTCGACCATCTGCGGCCACGGCACGAGCGTCTGCTTCACCTTGATCCCGATCTTGGCGAGGCTCGACTGCAGGAGGGTGCCCGCGAACTCCTCGTACGAGAGGCCCTTGAGCCCGAGGTACGTGATCTCGAACCCCTTCTCGTGGCCGGCCTCCTTGAGGAGCCGCTTCGCCTCCGCGAGGTTCTGCTTCATCGACGGCTGCTTGCGGAGCAGCGGGCTGAAGTCGGCGGGAAGCGGGCCGTTGCCTGGCTTGGCGAAGCCCTTGTAGAAGTCGACCATGCCCTGGTAGTCGAACGCGAGGGCGATCGCCTTCCGCACGCGGACGTCGTCGAGCGGCTTCTTGAGGATGTTGAGCGGCAGCACCTGCACCAGGAAGGCGGGCTGCTTGACGAGCTTGACGCCGGCGAGCTTCTCGGCGGCGGCCGAGTCGTCCGGTCCGACGGCGCCCATCATGTCGATCTTCCCCTGGGCGAGGAGCTGCAGGGCCGTCTGGACGTCGGGGTCGACCCGGAGCACGACCTTGTGCGGCGTCCCGTTCGGGAACGGCCGCCAGTAGCTGTCGTTCCGATCGAGGTTGATCGCCGAGTTGCGCTGCCAGGAGACGAGCTTGTACGGGCCGGTGCCCGCCGCGTTCGTCGCAAACCACTTCCCGGCCCAGTCGTCGCCGGCCGCCTTGTTGTCGGCGATCGCCTTCGGGCTCACGAACGGCAGCTTCGGCAGCTTGCCGAGGAAGTAGACGTCGGGCTGCTTCAGCGTGATCACGAGCGTCGAGGCGTTCGTCGCCGCGACCGAGACGATGTTCGCCATCAGGGTCGCCGGGCCCTGGTTGACGCCCTTGATCCGGTCGAGGCCCGTCTTCGCCGCCTGCGCGTTGAACGGCTCCCCGTCCGAGAACGTGACGCCCGAGCGGAGGGTGAACGTGTACTTCTTCCCGTCCGGCGAGACCGTCCACTTGGTCGCGAGGAGCGGGCGGACCGTGGGCTTGCCGGGCACGTACTCGAGCAGGCCCTCGTACACGTTCCGCACGAACTCGAACCCGTCCGAGCTGAACGCGATCGCGGGATCGAGCGTCGGCGTCTCGGCGATGTTCGAGAACACCGCGGTGATGTCCGCCGTCGACTTGGCCGAGCGGGCGCTCGCCGTCGAGGCGACGGCGAGCAGGGTGACGGCAAGCGCGAGCGCGAGTGCCGTCACGAGCCCTCTCTTGCTACTTCGCATCTGATCCTCCTTCGTTGGACACATAGCCGTCAGCAACGTCGTTCCGAACCGCCTCCGGGTCGCGCTCGGCCGGATCGCCGAAGCCGCCGCCGCCGCCCGTCTGCACGAGGACGCGCGATCCTCGCGGCAGCGGCAGCCGGTTCACCTTCAGGATCTCCGTCGGGCCGTCCCCTCTGTCGACCGTCACACTCGTGACCCGTCCCTCCTTTCCCTCGAAGAGCCCCCAGCCGGGGGTGAGCGTCCGCTCGAACCAGAGCGAGAGCCCGATCTCGTCCACGAGCGTCTCGTACTCGCGGACGACGCCCAGACCGCCGCGGTGCCGGCCCTCGCCGCCCGAGCCCTCCCAGAGGCCGTAGCGGTGGATCCGCAACGGGTAGAGCGACTCGAGCACCTCGACGGGCAGGTTCTTGAGATCGCCGCCGCCGTAGTTGATGAGCGCGTTCGTCCCGTCGCCCTGCGCGTAGGCGCCCCAGCCGACCGCCGTCGCCTCGCCGCAGACGAACTGTGCGCCCGTCCGCGGATGGTGGCCCGTGAACATGATGTTCATCGGGTCCGCGGGCTGCCCGGCGACGACGAGCTCGGGGATCGCGGGCGCCAGCACCCGGATGAAGAGGTCGATCATCAGCCCGAGGTGCGGGTAGTAGTACTGGCAGGCCGCGGGCTCGTGAGCGTCGAAGACCGAGCCCGGCTCGGCCACGATCCTCATGTTCCGGAACGTGCCACCTGTCACCGGCACGTCCGGGTTGAAGAGGAACTTGAAGGCGAGGCGCGCGCCCGAGATCGTCTGCGCGAGCCCGCAGTTGAGGCAGCCGGGCGTCTGCGGGCTCGAGCCGGTGAGATCGAGAACGAGCTCGTCCCCCGCGACGGTCACCGTCACCTTCACCGGCACGGGCTTGCCACCCGGGCCCCAGGAGTCGAGCAGCCCCTCGCCCGTGTAGACGCCGTCCGGCACCTGTGCGACCGCCTCGCGGTCGAGTCGCTCCGACTGGGCGAAGATCGCCTCGGCGGCCGCCTCGATCGTCTCGCGGCCGAAGCGGTCGTGCAGCGCCTGCAGCTGGATCTCCCCCGTGCGGCAGGCCGCGATCTGTGCGTGCATGTCGCCCCAGATCGACCGCGAGAGCCGGCTGTTCCGGGTCAGGAAGTCGATCGTCTCGTGCGCCGGCTCGCCCGCGACGTAGAGGTGCGTCGGCCCGAGCCGGTAGCCCTCCTCGTAGATCTCGGTCGAGTCCATCGCCTGGCTCGGGTCCTTGGCGCCGATGTCGAGCCAGTGCGCCTTCGTCGCGCAGAACCCGATCAGCTCGCCGCGGTGGAAGACCGGCGAGAAGACGGAGACGTCGTTCAGGTGGCTGCCGGTGAGGTAGCTGTCGTTGACCGCGAAGACGTCGCCCTCGCGGTACCCGTGGTTGCCGCCGAGCTGCGCGGTCGTGACGTGGATCGCCGCCTCGAGGTTGCCGAGGAAGATGGGGAGGCCAGGCGCCTGCCCAAGGAGCTGCCCGTGGACGTCGAAGATGCCGACGGAGCAGTCCTTCATCTCGTAGATGATCGGGGTGTACGCCGACCGGGCGAGGTTGTTGTTCATCTGGGCCGCGATCGAGTTGAACGCGTTCCGGATCACCTCGACCGTGACGGGATCGGGGGTCATCGCTCCCTCCGCGTGAGCACGAGATGGCCGTGGTGGGAGACCTGGGCGACCCATGCCGGCGGGATCGTCGTCGTGCAGGCGTCCTCGAGGACGATGGCCGGGCCCTCGACGGCGTCGCCGGCCGCGAGCGACTCCCGGCGCACGACCGCGGCCTCGTGCCAGGCGCCGTCGAAGTACGACCGGTGGGTGTCGGCGGCTGCCGCCGCCGATCCGTCCCGGGCGGGGAGGGATGTCCGGCGCGCCTCGCCGCTCCGGGCGAGCGCGGTGATGCGGAGGTTCACGCATTCGATCGTCTCGCCGGGGTTCGAGTGCCCGTACCGCTCGAGGTGGGCCGTCGCGAAGCGCTCGGGCAGGGTCGCGATCACGGAGCCGCTCGCCTCGCCGGCGGCCCAGGACACCGTCACCGCGTACTCCTGGCCCGCGTAGCGCACGTCCGCCGCGGGGACGAGCTCCGCGTCTTCGCGGGCGACGCCGTCCGCGGCGAGCAGGTCGAGCGCGCGGCGCCGCAGCCCGTCGAGCGCCTCGTCGAGCCGCTCGGCCGAGAGCTCGTGCTCGGGCACGAAGAAGCTCTGGACGAGGTCGTGGCGCGTCTCGGTGTGCAGCATCCCCCAGGCCGAGAGCACGCCCGGCTGCGCGGGGACGACGACGGAGGGGATCTCGAGCTCCTCCGCGAGCGCGACCGCGTGCAGCGGCCCGGCGCCGCCGAAGGCGAGGAGGCTGAAGCCGCGCGGGTCGATGCCGTGGGCGACCGTGATCTCGCGGATCGCGTTCGCCATCGCCGCGTCGGCGACGGCGACGATCCCGAGCGCCGCCTCCAGGCGCTCGAGCCCGAGCGGCTCGCCCACGGTGTCGACGGCGGCGCCCGCCGCGTCGGTGTCGAGCTCGAGAGC
>VGCB01000337.1 GCA_016870235.1 Actinomycetota bacterium
CCGGCACTGCCTCGTCGGGATCGAGGCGATCGCGCTGGAAGCGGTGACCGAGATCCGCTCCCACGCGGTCGCGCTCGACCAGTGCCGGAGGCTCCTCGCCTCGATGCCGTGGGCGACGGCGACCGTCTCCGGCACGACGGGCGACGCGGCCGCCGCGGTCGCCGAGCTCCGCGACCCGACCGTCGTCGCGATCGCGAGCGAGCGTGCGGCGCGGATCAACCGGTTGACGATCGTGGCCGACAACGTCGGCGACCACCCTGAGGCCTACACGCGCTTCGCCGCGCTCGCGCCGTACACCCGGCTCGATCGGCGCGACGGCGTCTGGCGAACCGCCTTCTCCTTCGTCACCGACCACCGCCCCGGGGCGCTGCTGCGGGCGATCTCGCCGCTCGCGACCCGCGGGATCGACCTCGCCCAGCTGGTCTCCCGGCCGATCCCGAAGACACCGTTCAAGTATCGCTTCGACGCCGTCCTCGCCGGCCATCCGCTCGACGACGACGTCGCAGCCGCCCTGCGCGAGATGCACGCGGAGACCGCCGTGCTGCGCGTCTTCGGCAGCTACCGCGCCGACGACGAGCTGGGCCTGCAGGGCTGACTACGCCGCTGCCGCCGCCGGCGCCGAAGGAGCGCGCTCGGGCAGATACCGCTCCCACGCCTCCGGCACGCGTGCGGTCATGATCCGGATGAAGAGCACGGGCGTCGGCGGCTTCGGCTGGCGCAGCAGGCGCAGGCCCGCCTCCTCCGGCGTCCGGTCGCCCTTGCCCAGGTTGCACGGCGAGCAGGCCGTGACGACGTTTTCCCACGTCGACTCGCCGCCGCGCGACCGCGGCACGACATGGTCGAGCGTGAGCCGCCCGGCCCCCGTCCCGCAGTAGACGCAGCGCCAGCCGTCCCGCGCGAAGAGCGCCCGCCGCGAGAGGCTGCGCTTCACCGTCCGCGGAACGCGCACGTACTGCAGCAGCCGGATCACGTACGGGCGGATGTACGTGTTCGTCGCCGTCCGCAGCGGCGCCGTGTGCCGCTCGACGATCTCGGCCTTGCCCTTCCACACGAGGACGTGCGCCCGGCGCACCGAGCAGACGTTGAGCGGCTCATAGCTCGCGTTCAGGACAAGCACCTGGTGCATCGCTCGATGAGCGTATCTGTTGTTTGTTTGCCGTTGCTCCGCGGATCCGGTGGGGGCTTCAGCGAGACGCGACCCTACGGACGCCGTCGAGCCACCACAGCGTTAGAGCACCGAAGTCCGATCCCGTCCAATTCGCCTCGTCCTTACAGAAGCGTCTGGCTGAAGCCAGACGCGGGAGGCGCAGGAGCACGATGCCAGACCCGATCGCAAGGGAGGGGTCACAGGGAACCGCAGGTTCCCGGCTTCAGGATCCGAGCTCTCTCGCGTCTGCTACCTCACGTCCCACACCCAGCAGACGCGAGAGAGCTCGGCAGCAAATATCAGCGCCCCATGGCGCGCTCGACGGCCTCGAGCTCCTCGGGCGAGAGGGCGGCGGAGGCGCGGCCCTGCTCCAGCTCCTTCACGTACACGCGCGCGTAGTCGCGACCCTGGATCGCGGTCACCACGATCCCCGAGCGGTTCTGGTCGAGGAGCGCGAGCGACGCGGACTGCTGACCGCCCGTGCCCTCGTAGGCGTCGTAGCGGACGACCGCCGTGTTCGTGACGGCGCCGTCGACGCGCCGATCGACCCGCGAGAGGCCCGACGCGATCTCGTCCACGGCGGTGTGCAGATCGTCGATCCGGCCCTGGAGGGAGACCGCGAAGTCGACCATGTCGCGGGTCGAGCCGCCGAGGATCGCGTGCTGCGACCGCCTGACCGCTAGAAGCCGCGTCCAGAGCCAGAGCGAGACCCCGATCCCCGAGACTGCGACCGCGGACGCGGCGATGGCCACGATGAGCGCGATGTCCACGTCGTCACCCGAAGGCGACGATGACCGCGAGGATCACAGCGAGAACACCACCGGGTACTCGTACGAGTTGTTGTCCGTTCGCTGCTCGCCCGGCACGGGCTTGACGCTCACCTGCACCGTCGTCTGCTCGCCGAAGGGCAGCTCCGGGAAGTCCCTGAAGATCACCGTCTTCGTCTCGCCGGGGTTGATGACCGCGATCCGGCCGGTCTTGACGATGCTCGTCGGCGGCGCCGGAATCGTCAGGGTCACCTCGACCTGCACCTCCTGGCTCTCACCCGAGTTCTTCACCGTCACCTCGAAGCTGAGCTCGGTCGACGACCGCACGGTCGCCTCGGTCTGCGTCGAGAGCACGGTGCCCGAGGGCAGCACCTTGACCGACTCGAGCGAGCTGCCGTGGATGCCCGACGGCGTCCCCCCGGTCGTGGCGCCGTGGATCCGCTCGTGCACGAGCGTCAGCTGCTTCGCGTCGTACAGCGTGTCGCTCTTGACGAAGACGGACGCGGGCGCGGTGACCCCGGCGACGTCCTCGCTCTGCATCACGCGCCCCGAGAGATCCTGGAAGAGGTCCTGCCAGACGACGTCGCTCGCGAGGAGCCGCTTCGCCTGCACGGCGAGTTGCTCGCCGGCGACGTTCGAGTCCTGCTCCTTGGCTGTCGCCCTGAAAACCGCGAGCAGGCCCTGCAGGCCGCTCGTCCGCAGCTGCAGCGCGTCGACCGCGTGCTCACCCGCGGGCGTCAGCGGGCCCGGCGCGTCGATGCTCGCCGCCCGCTGCACGTCGAGCTGCTGCTGCTGGACGAGGCCGGCGAGGCGCTGCTCGACATCGGCCTGCTTGACCCCCGGCGTCGTCAGGAGCGTGGCGAGCTGCGCGCCGGTCGAGGCGGAGCTCCTGGCGGCGTCGCCCATCGCAGTCATGTACGCGTTGTACGTCGACCGCTTCCCGTCGCTCGAGCACCCCTCGCCCCAGAGGACGAGGAGGACGACGATCACGATCGCGGCGCCGATCAGTCCGAGAAGGCGGAGGAGGGGCGTGAGGCTCGGCGTCCCGCGCGGCCGCGACGGACGCAGGGGCGGACGTCCTCCCGACCGGGGCCCACCTCCGCCACCGCGCTTCGCGGGAAGCTCCTTGGTGGCCTCGTCGACGAAGTCGAAGTCGAGGATGTCGTCGTCGTGCACGCTCACAGGCGCAGCTCCTGGCAGGGGCGGACGGCTGCTCCGTCCGCTCGACCGTCGAGTGTACGGGATGCATCGGATCGGAAGGACGATCCGGGATCGTCGCGAATCACGATCGGACGTGTCGAATGCGGCCTACGCGCTTCCCAATCGCGAGCTCGTGCTCGACCGCTACCGGCCCCTCCGGCCCATCGGGCGCGGCGGCTCGGGCTCGGTGTGGCTCGCCCGCGACGAGCGGAGCGGGCTCGAGGTCGCGCTGAAGATCGTCCCCCGCGAGGGGAAGCGCGCAGCGCGCGCGATGCGGGAGATGGAGGCGGCGTCACGGCTCCGCCACGACCGCTGCGTCCGCGCCTACGACTTCGGCGGCGACGAGGGTCACGTCTACATCACCTACGAGTACGTCGAGGGCTCGACGATGCGCGAGCTCATGCGCTCGGGCAAGCTGACTGACCGCGACGCGGTCGAGATCGCCGCGCAGATCCTCGAGGGCCTCGCGCACGCGCACCAGCGCGGCATCGTCCACCGCGACGTGAAGCCGTCGAACGTGATCGTCTCCGACGCGGGTGGCCGCTCGGTCAAGCTGCTCGACTTCGGGCTCGCCCAGTTCGACGAGGCCGACACGCTGACGGCGATCGGCGACGTTCCGGGCACGCTCGCGTATATCGCGCCGGAGCGCCTCGCGGGCAAGGACGCGTCCGCCCGCAGCGACGTCTGGGCGGTGGGCGTGCTGCTGTGGGAGGCACTCGCGAGCGAGCACCCGTTCTGGGGCGTGCCGCTGCCGGAGGTCGCCTCGACGATCGCTGCCGGCGCGCCTCCGCTCGCCGGCAAGCGGCCGGACCTGCCGCGCAGGCTCCTCGCGCTCGTCGACGCGGCACTCTCCGTCGACCCGGCGAAGAGGCCGTCGGCAAAGCGTCTCTCGCACGAGCTTCGCGAGGCCTTCGCGTCCCCGCGCCGGGCGCGCGACCGCCCGGAACGGCCGGCGCGCCCACCGAAGGCCTCCGCG
>VGCB01000338.1 GCA_016870235.1 Actinomycetota bacterium
GGCGGCGAGCGCGGGGGCGAGGCAGTCGGAGAAGTGCGGCAGGTCGGCGCGCTCGAGCGGGGCAGTCGCCGGGAGGACGTGGGTCGCGCACTCCGCCGTCTCGCCGTGCTGCACGTCGATCGCGACCACGACCGGTGTCCGCGCGAGCGCCGCTCGCACCCGTGACGCGTCGGGCAGCGCCGCGAGCAGGTTGCCGCCGAGGACGAAGAGCGCCTGCAGGTTCCCGGTCTCCATCTCGTCGATCATCGCCACGGACGGGAACTCGCCGCCCCAGCGCGGCAGCTCGGGCCGGCTTCGGGGCCCGGCGCCGGCCGCCGGGTCGTCGAGCCGCACCGGACGCCGGTCGAGCCCCTGCACGAAGCCCGGGTTGAACCACACCCCGCCGGGCCGCTCCATCGAGCCGGTGACGACGAGGAGGGCGGTCGCGAACCACTGCGTCAGGTTCGCCGTCGGCGCCATCGAGGTGCCGGTGCCGGTCTGGACGGCGAGGCGCCCGTGACGGCGGACGGCCGCGAGGAGCTCCGTGAGGTCGTCCGCCGGCAGCCCCGTCTGCCGCGCCGCCGCGCCGAGATCGAAGCGCTCGACCGCGGCGGCGAGCTCGTCGACGTTCCGCGCGTGCTCGGTGAGGTAGGCGGTGTCGGCGCCGTCGCGCAGGAGCTCGCGCAGGAGGAAGCCGAGGAGCGCGTGATCCGATCCCGGTCGCGCCGCGAGGTGGCGGGTCGCGAGCGCCGCCGTCTCCGTCCGGCGGGCGTCGACGACCCAGAGCTCGCCCCGCCTCGCGAGCGCCTTCAGGCGGACGCTCGGGTTGGGGTACGCGTTCATGTGCGACGTGTGCGAGACGACGGGGTTCGTGCCGAGGAGAAGCGTCATCGTCGCCCGCTCGAAGTCGATCGAGTGGAAGAGCCACCCGACGCCGCCCATCCAGCGCCGCACGACCGGGTACGACGGCGCGTCGACCGTGCCGGACGTGTACTTGGAGCGAGAGCCGAGGCTCCCGAGGAACGCCGCCCCGGCCCAGTAGAGGTTCGCGTCGAACGTCGCATGGGTGCCGAAGTAGGCACCGACGGCGTCGGGGACGCCGCGGCCGAGGATCCCCTCCAGCCGTCCCGAGAGGTCGTCGATCAGCTCGTCCCACGAGACCGGCTCGAGCCGCTCGCCGCGCCGGATCAGCGGCGTGTCGAGCCGGTCCGGGTGGTGGTTGAGGATTCCGAGCGACCGCCCCTTGGGACAGCAGTACCCCTTCGAGACGGGGTGGTCGCGGTCGCCGACGATCTTCGTCACGCGTCCCTCGTCGACCGTGACGAGGAGCCCGCAGTACGCGGGACAGAGCCGGCAATAGGTGCGCGCAACGGTCGACACGGTCGCCTTCGAGTCTGGCGCCCGCGGGCGGCGCCGTCAACCAAACGTTCGACTAGCCCGGCGGTAGGCTTCCACCCATGGCGGCCGACGGCGCTCCGGCGACGCTTCCCGCGCTCGTGGCGCTCCGTGCGCGCGAGCTGCCCGACCGCGAGGCGGTGGTGTTCCCGGGCGAGCGCGCGACGTTCTCGGAGTTCGACGCGCTCGCGGTCGAGATGGCGAAGCGGCTGCTCGGCGCGGGCGTGGGCCGAGACGACCGGGTGGGCCTGCTGATGCCCGCCTCGCTCGATGCCTTCGCCCTGCAGATGGGGGTGATGATCCTCGGCGCGGTCGCCGTCCCGGTCAACGCGCGATTCAAGGCGCGCGAGGTGAGCTACCTCGTCCGCCATGCCGGGATGACGCTCCTGGTCGCGGAGCCGGCGTACGCCGACGTCCTGGCGGAGGCCAAGGCGGCCGAGGCCTGTCGCGTCGTCCTCGGGATCGACGACGAGGCGTTCGTGGCGGGCGGCGGCGACGTGGCAGCCGCGGCAGTCGAGACCGAGCGAGCGCTTCTCCAGGGCGACGACGACGGGCTGATGCTCTACACGTCGGGCACGACCGCGAACCCGAAAGGGTGCGTCCACCGGCACTCCGCAATCGTCGCGGAGGGCCGGTTCGCCGCCGAGCGGTTGCGATTGACGGAGGCGGATCGCTTCTGGACGCCGCTGCCGTTCTTCCACTGCGGCTCGATCGCGATCTTCTCCGCGGGGCTGGCGGCGCCGTGCGTCTCGATCCAGCAGCCGTTCTTCGACCCGACCGAGGCGCTCGATCTGCTCGAGCACGAGCGGTGCACGGTCGCGTTCCCGGCGTTCGAGACGATCTGGATGCCGGTGCTCAACCACCCGCGGTTCCCGTCGGCCGATCTCTCGGCCCTGCGGACGATCATCAACGCGGGTGTCCCGAACTCGCTCGTGCAGATGCAGGAGCGGATGCCGCACGTGCCCCAGGTCTCGTGCTTCGGCTCGACCGAGACCTGCGCGTTCGCCTGCATCGGCGACATCGACGACACGTTCGAGAAGCGGACGACGACGAGCGGGATCCCGCTGCCCGGGGTCGAGATCCGCGTGATCGACCCGGAGACCGGTCTCGACGCCGCCGCCGGCGAGCCGGGCGAGCTCCTGATGCGCGGGCCGACCCGGTTCATGCGCTACCACGACGATCCCGACGCGACGGGCGGCGCGATCGACGCCGACGGATGGTTCCGCACCGGCGACCTCGGCCGCCGCGACGAGGACGGGCGCGTCTCGTTCGTGGGCAGGCTCAAGGACATGCTCAAGGTCGGCGGCGAGAACGTGGCGGCAGCGGAGGTCGAGAGCTACCTGCTGACCCACCCGGCCACCGACATCGTCCAGGTGGTCGGAGTGCCCGACGCCCGCTACATCGAGGTTCCGGCGGCCTACGTGCAGCTCGCGCCGGGCACGACCGCGACCGAGCAGGAGTTGATCGACTTCTGCCGCGGCCAGATCGCCACCTACAAGGTGCCGCGCTACGTGCGGTTCGTCGACGAGTGGCCGATGTCCGGCACGAAGATCCAGAAGTTCAAGCTGCGTGAGCGGCTGTGCGCGGAGCTCGACGCGGCCGGGATCAGCGAGGCGCCGAGGATCACGAGCCGGTAGTCGGCTGCCCGCCTGCTCTCGCGTCGGCGTCGTCGGCCGCCGGCCGGGTGCCTTGCGCCTTCTTCTGCGCCCGTCTTGCGCCCGCTTCGCGCCCCTGCTGCGCCAGTTTGGCGGTCTACAGCCCACAGATGCGATCTTCCAGGTCACCCGAGAAGCCCGATCACCGCGCCTGCCTCAGCAACGAGGCCGGCCCACCGTCGTCCTGCGGAACGGTTCGATGCGACGGTACGTCGCGCAGCGCCACAGCCACTCGGCGGGGCCGAATCGGAAGTGGTCGCTCCACGGCTTCGACCACGCCACCTGCACGGCCCAGACGACCACGACGAACACCAGGACGCCGGACCGACCGAGGGTGTCGGGATCTGTGATCGAGCGCAGGACGAAGATGCCCAACAGTGTCTGCGTGAGGTAGTTGGTCAACGCCACCCGGCCGGTGGCTCGCAGGCGGAGGTGCGCACCGGTCGTCGGGCGCCGGTTCCAGAGCGTGATCAGCCCGAGGTATCCGAGCGCGATCGGGATCGTCGCGATCGTGTTCGGGGCCTCGCCGATCACGGCGATGCCCGGATCGAAGTCCAAGGCCACCTGGATCGCGAGACCTGCGGCTGCGATCGGGAGCCCGATGCCGAGTCCCCACACTGCGAGCCGGCGGTAGAGCTCGGCCGGTTTCGCGCCCTGGAGGATCTCGAGGCGGTACAGCGCGACGCCGATCAGCATCATCCCGAGCGACCGGGCGAAGAAGTCATTGAGGAGGAACAGGCCGACAGCGTCAGACGTCGGCGACCCATCCGTCAGCCAGTACTCGCCGAGGCCCGCACCGTCACTCGGAACACCCGTCTGCACGATCGCTGCGAGCACGCCCGACCACAGCACGAGGCTCGACCCGACGATGATCAGCCGCTTCGGACGCAGGTGCCGCATCCACACCAGCAAGGAAGCACACACGGCGTACACGATCAGCACGTCGCCGTCCCAGATCAGGCTGTGGAGGAAGCCGATGAGCAACAGCAGGGCGTTGCGCCACAACACCAGCCGCACCGGATGCGCGCTCTTCGCCGCCGCACGGTCGGCGAACAACACGA
>VGCB01000339.1 GCA_016870235.1 Actinomycetota bacterium
GTGCCGTCTCGACCCGCCCGGCTGCGTCCGAACGGGCGCGCTCGACCGCCTCGCGCTCGTCCGGCAGCGCGTCGATCGCCGCCACGACCTCGCCTGACCGGCGCCGCAGCACGGCCGTCCGCTCCATCAATGCCTCGATCGCGGCCGCCTCGGCCTCGAGCAGCCGGTCGCGCTCGACGAGCGTCCTGACCCGCTCGATCTCCGCCGCTGTGACGTCCATACGGCCATTCTGCCCGCCTCGAGCCGACCGCGAACCGGAATCACGCACGGCTACGATGGCGAAGTCTGGCGACGTGGCCGAGTGGTTAGGCAGAGGCCTGCAAAGCCTTGCACAGCGGTTCGAATCCGCTCGTCGCCTTCCACGCGCACGTCCGCGGTACGCAGGACCGCTCCGGCGGGGCCTTGAGTTCGCTCGCCGACGATGAGGAGCCTGAGGCCGTGATCGTCGCCCGCCTGACCAGCGCCGCCGTTCACAGTCGACTTCGGTGCGGCTCGATCAGCATCACGCTGCCCGACGGCACCCCTGCCACAAGCAAGCTCGAGATGACGCGCACGCCGCCAGCCACGCCGCCGCCGACCTCTGGCCCCGACACGGCGGCGCCGATCCTGCGGACACGCGGCTACGTCGGCGCGCGAGCGAGCGTCCCGCTGCGCTGGCAGGCGAGGGACGCAGGCGGCAAGGCGACCTTCGATGTCGTCGTCACGCCGCAGACGCAGGCCGCGTCGCCCACCCCGCTCTTCACACGGAAGCTCGCAAACCGCACGGTCGATTCGGGCAAGCTCACCGCGTTCTCGATCGCGTGACAGGCGCAGAAGGTCACCGGGAAGTGGTTCAGGATGTGCGTCCGCGCGACCGATCCCGCCGGGAACGCAACCCAGCCCGCCTGCTCGACGCTCAAGCTCAAGGGACTGAGCAACGCCGAGCCGTCGCCCGGGACTCGAGGCGCCGTCCTCCCAGCCGCCGCGAGCTGGCCCATCGGCGTTCGAAGCACCCGCGCTGACTGACCCGCGAGCAGGGCTGCCTCCGAGTTTCCTTACATCTTCCCTGTTCCCCTCGTCGGAAAGCCCGGTTATCCTCAAGAGGACGGGGGCGCCCCCACCGCCTCGCGACCACGGGCCAGCGACCATGGGGGTAGGACAGATGGAGGGGTTCAGGGAGCCAACTGCGGTAGCCGTCCGCGTGGCTCGCCACGGGACGCGCACGGCGCTTCTGACGCTCGCGCTTCTCGCACTGGGGGCGCTCTTCGCGACGGACGCGCGCGCCGCGAGCGTCCAGCCCGTCGTGATTGCCGGAGCCGCGAACGTCGCGTGCAGCGATCTCGACGACACGTACGCGGCCGAGGGGACGACCTGGCAGGAGCTGAAGTTCGATTCGAAGGACCTGCCGTCCGTCGGAGCGTCGACGACGCTTGGCACGGCGTACCTGTCGGTGACCATCACACGCACCGGAACCGACACCTGGTCGTGGACATCGACGAAGGGGATCGATGCCGTGCTCGTCAAGTCGGGCGCCAGCGGTCACAACCTCTATGTGTACGACCCCGACCCGCCGGAGGCGCTCTCCGACACGGGGCTCGTCGTGGTCGGACAGAACGGCACGAGCCACCTGAGCTTCTGCTACGACATCAACCTCGACGTGACCAAGACCGCGGTTCCGACGTTCACGCGCGACTGGGCCTGGACGATCGAGAAGACCGGCGACAAGGCGGGCACGGCCGGCACGCCGTACGTCCTCTCCGCCGGCCAATCCTGGCTCGTCAACTACGCGGTGAAGCTCGACGCGGTCGCCTCGGAGAGCGCATTCGCCGTCCGCGGCGCGATCGAGATCGCGAACCCGGCCGCGGTGCCGGCGACGATCGTCAGCATCGCCGACGAGATCACCGGCAGCGTCACGAAGAGCGTCACCGTCTCGTCGTGCTACCCGAAGGGCGACCCGAAGAGCCCGGTCGCGCTCCCGGCGCAGCTCGCAGCCGGACAGACGCTCGTCTGCGACTACGCGACGACGTTCGCCACGAAGCCCTCGGGCACGCTGACGAACACGGCCACCGTCACCTCCACCGGCGTCCCCGGCGGAACCGGGCAGGCGACGTTCGCGTTCACGGCGCCGACCACCACGACGGACGAGTGCGTCGAGGTGACCGACGACCGGGCCGCGGGCGACCCGTGGGCCGTGTGCGCCGGCGATGCCGACAAGACGATCGAGTACGCGATCGACGTCGGCCGCGCGCTCGAGAAGACCTGCGGGCCGGAGACCTACCGCAACGTCGCGAGCTCCCGGACCACGGGTTCCGGTGCCGGCGACGAGACGGACGACAGCGGCTCTGACGACCACGTCGTCTACGTCACCGTCGACTGCGAGAGCCAGGGCGGCGACGGGTGCACGCTCTCCCAGGGCTACTGGAAGACCCATTCGAAGTACGGGCCCGCCCCGACCGACAGCCGTTGGAACCTCGTCCAGCCCGCCGGCGCCGACACCGCATTCTTCGCCACGGGCAAGAGCTGGTACGAGATCCTCTGGCTCCCGCCCAAGGGCGGCAACGCCTACCTCGTGCTCGCCCACCAGTGGGCGGCCGCGAAGCTCAACGTGCTCACCGGCGCGTCCACGACCCCGGCCGTCGACACGGCGCTCGCCGACGCCGCCGCACTCCTGCAGCAGTACGGCACCGGCAACGCCGTACCGGCACCGAACGTGGTTCCCACCGACGTGCGCGCCAGGATGCTGAGCCTCGCAAGCACGCTCGAGCAGTACAACACCGGCGCGATCGGCCCCGGCCACTGCTCCGAGGACGCCTCCTCGAAGACGAAGGCCGTCAAGGCCAGCAGCTCGACCGAGCCCAAGGGGAAGGGCCGCATCACCATCTGCCACAAGGGCCGCACGATCACGATCGCCCGCGCCGCCTGGGCCGCCCACCGCCGCCACGGCGACGTCGAGGGAGCCTGCACCGGCGCCTCGGCGAAGGGCAAGAAGGCCGACGCGGCCGCCAAGAAGCCCGAGACGGCGGGCCAGGGACGGGGCAACGGCAAGGCGCCGGACGAGACCCCGGCACCCGTGGCGACCGACGACGGCACGGGTAAGGGCAAGGGGGCGGAGAACGGGAACGGCGGCAACGGAAAGGGCAAGGGCAGCCGCTCCTGAGATCGACGAGCGTCCGGGCGGCCCGCAGCCGCCCGGACGCCCTATCCCCCTTTCGGGGGAGGGAGCCTCCACGGCCTGGGTGGCATGCTCCCCGACGTGGTACGCGATGCTCTGCGGCTCGCGGCGCTCAGCTCCTCCACCACCCCCGCGGCCGTCTCTCCCCAACCCAATCGCCTCGGCGCCCGCCCGGCCGCTGTTCGCGCCGTGCTCGTGCTCGCGACGGCAGTCGCCCTCTCGCTCCTTCCGGCTCACCCGGCGCGAGCCGCGGGCGGCTGCACGCCGTCTGCCGAGTGGGGGGTGAGCCGCGCCGCTTTCGCAGCTGAGGTCGTCAAGATCGCGAATGCCTATCGCGCGAGCAAGGGTCTCGGTGCGCTCGCCGTCTCCTCGTCTCTCACCGCGTCGGCGACGTGGAAGTCACTCCACATGGCAAGCGGCGCGTACCTCGCCCATGACGATCCGGCCCCGTACGCGCGCACGGCGTTCGCGCGCGCCCGCGACTGCGGGTTCACCGGCACGACCTTGGGCGAGAACCTCGCCTACGGCCAGACGAGCGCGGAGGAGGTGGTGGCGGCGTGGATCGACTCGCCCGACCACCGCCGCAACCTCGAGAGCCCGGAGTTCACGTCGATCGGCGCCGGCGCGGCGGAGGCCGGCGGGTCATCTACTGGGCGCAGAACTTCGGCGACGACGCGCCCGCGAGGGCGTCTTCCCCGGCCGCGACGACCACGCCCGAACCGGCGCGAGCGACAAGCTCCGTCTCCTCGCCTCCTCCTCCCGAGCAGGAGCCGGCGATCGCCACCGCCTCGACGCCGAAGGGTGCGACGCCCGAGGGCGCAAGCGCGGCTGCCGAGACGACACCCGCGAAGACGGCATCGCCGGCCCCGCCGGCCGTACCCGGCCCCTCGGCGCCGACGGCAGGCGTCAACGTGCCGTCAACC
>VGCB01000340.1 GCA_016870235.1 Actinomycetota bacterium
GCGGCGGGCCTCGTCGACGGCGAGCGGGGAGCCACCGAGCGCCAGGCTTCGGGCAAGCGCGAGACGCGCCCGCGCCTCGTCCAGCGGATACCCCAGCTCCGAGAAGCCGGCGACGGCGCGGGCGAGAAGGCTGCCGGCCTCCGCCGGCTCGTCGCGCTCGACGGCAAGCCAGCCCGCGGCGTAGGCGGACGTGGCGCGCAGATCGTCGCGGTCGAGCTCGGCGGCGCAGGTCGCCAGGCTGCCTGCAGCGTCCGCTGCAGCCTTCATGTCTCTGCGCGCGAGCGCAAGCTCGACGTCCAGCACGAGCGCGTCGGGGCGGTCGAGCAGGCCGCGTCCTCGGTCGAGGATCGCCCGCGCCCGCTCGACCTCGCCGCGCCGGATGCCCACCCGGACGTGCTGGGCGACGGCGGCGTCGTCGGCGATTCCCTCGAGGAGCGCCGCCGCCTCTTCCAGGCGGCCCTGCCGGAGCCGCAGCTCGGCCAGCGTCGCGAGCGCAAGCAAGCGCCCTTGCTTCCGGTGGTCGCCCGGCTCGCCGCGCAGGGCTTCCACGAGCACGGTCTCAGCCCGCTGCCAGTCGCCCCTCCGCAGGAGCACGGAGGCGTAGATCGCGCGGCACCACGACTGCAGCGGGACGGGACGAACCGGCGCCGCTCGGTGAAGTCGACGACTGACTCGCACCACTCGGCCGAGCGGCGCACGTCGGCAAGACCCTCACAGGTGGCGAGGGCGGTGCAGCAGGCGTCGCCGCATGCGAGCGGGTCGCTCGACTCGCCGCCGAGCGCGATCGCCATCGCCTCGTCGAGCAGCGCGACACCGTCCGCCACGCGCCCCTGGCGCACGAGCGCCCGCCCGAGCTGCGCGAGCGCCATGCACTCGACGTCGTGATCTCCGAGCCGGTGCGCGACGTCGAGGGCGGTGCGCGCGTGCGTCTCGGCGACCCCCGCTTCCGGCGCGCTCTTCGCCTCCTCGATCGCGAGCCAGCCGGCCTCGGGCGTCACCTCGAGGCCGGCAAGGAGCCTCCGCGCCCGCGCGAGCCACCCGGCGGCGGTTGCGCGCCGACCGTCGATCCGCTCCTCCCCGGCGAGGTAGATCGCCACCCGAGCCCCGTCGAGCACCTCACCGCGCTTGCGATAGCCGAGGTACGCCTCGCGGCGGGTCTCGATCGCGCGCTCCCGCTCGCCGAGCCACCACGACGCCTGGCCGAGCCCGTCGAGCGCGTGCGGGTCGCCCGGATCGTCGGCGAGCGCAGCGGCGAACGCGTCGCGGGCCCCGCGCCAGTCCGCCTCGGCGAACAGCTGCCAGCCCTCCTCGATCAGGCTCACGAGCTGACCCTACAGCGGGCGCGCCCCGCGGACGGAGGAGATCGCGCTTTCTCCCGTCGGTCTCACAGGCAATGGCGATCGCCGTTGCGTCCGTCCCGGACGGTGGGGAGATCGTGACCGTGGACGGGGAGTTCGCCTCCGTCGTGCTGAAGCAGACGTTCATAGCAAAGCTTGCTTGCGGTGCTTGGGGGCTGCCCAAGGTTCAGGGCGTTTCGTTCCTTTACGGCCTGACCGAGCAAAGCGTGCGTGTCGTCATCGCGGTCTTCCGACTGGCTTGAACAGTGGACGCGCCCGGCATGATTCGAACATGCGACCTCAGCCTCCGCAGGGCTGCGCTCTATCCCCTGAGCTACGGGCGCGGGAAGCGCACAGTGTAGCTAGCCCTTGTAGGCGGGCCCTGGCAGCAAGCCCGGAACGCTAGCTCGGGCTGCCGGTCGTCGCGGCGCGCGCGGCCTCGACCATGTCGCCGCCGATCGCCTTCAGGATCTCGGGACGGTCGAGCAGGCGGGCCCGCTGGTCCGGCGTCAGGCGATTGACGACGTACTTGTCCTCGAGGATCTCGTGGAGGGCGCGGCCGCGATCGTGTTCGCGGATCACGTACTGCGCAACACGCTCTTCCGCGGTCGAGCGCTGGAAGAGGAACGAGAAGATGTCCTTGAGCGCCATGGAGGTGATTCTACCCGCGTATCATGGGGTCGTGGGCGAGGATCGCGCGATCGTGGAGGAGCGCTTCGCGGAGCGGACGATCGTGGGTCGCGACGACCGGGGCGAGGAGGAGAGGGTCGTCATCTGGCTCGCGTTCAGGCCCGGGGCGCTCTGGGCGGTCGGACGTGCGGTCAACCCGCACCTGCGGGACTCCGCGCAGCCGCGGCCGGAGGACACGGTGTACGAGTCGTACGAGCTCGACGACGCGCTCGAGCACGTGAACGAGATGCTCGAGGACGAGGCGCGCGTCGTCGACGAGGACGGCGTCGAGCAGCTCGTCCGGCCGATCACGCGGAAGGACATCGAGCCGCTGCTCGAGCGGAAGGTGTTTCGCTGACGCTGTTTATTGCCGTGAGCTTGCGCGTCTGCTGAGCGAGGGACCGACGTAGCAGACGCGCAAGCTCACGGATCCTGAAGCCAGGGGAACGGGGTTCCCCTTGGGAACCCCTCCTGCATTCGGATCCTGCATCGACCTTTCCGCGTCTGGCTTCAGCCAGACGCGATCTTGATCAGGCACTCAATCGACTCAACTCGGCCAGTTGAGGTCGGCGTCGGGGATCGGGTCGCCGTGGGGGTCGCGCGTCGGGTACCCGAGCGCCGCGTCGATCCGCGCCTCGAGCTTCTCCGACAGCACGTGCTCGAGACGGTCTGCCTCGGCGTGCACCTCGTCGACGTGGATCCCGAGCGTCTCCGCCAGGTAGAGCTCGAGCAGGCGGTGGTGGCGGATCACCTCAACCGCGACCCGCTCGCCGGCGGCCGTCAGGGAGACGCCGCGGTAGGGCGCGTGCTCGACGAGACCGACGGCAGCCATCTTCTTCACCATGCCCGTCACGGAGGCTGGTGAGACCCGCATCGCGCGCGCGAGCGCGGTCGTCGTCACCTTCCTCTCGCCCTCGCCGAGGCGGTAGATCTGGCGCGCGTAGTCCTGGATCGCATCCGACAGGGTCGGGTGGGGCATCCACCGAGGGTACCGGGGTTGCCGCTTCGACCAACCTGCTACGGTCACCCACTTGCAGATCCGCCTCGGTCACAGCCCGGATCCCGACGACGCGTTCATGTACTGGGCGCTGACCACGGATCTCCTCGACACCCGCGGCTTCCACTTCGAGCAGCACACGGCGGACATCCAGACGCTCAACCAGTGGGCGCGTTCGGGCCGTCTGCACGTGACCGCGCTCTCGCTCGCCGCGTACCCGTACGTGCAGGACGACTACGTCCTCCTCCCGCACGGTTCGAGCATGGGCTCGGGGTACGGCCCGATCGTGGTCACGCGCGAGGAGATGGACGCCGAGGCGCTGCGGGCCACCGAGATCGTGATCCCCGGCACGCTGACGACCGCCTTCCTCACGCTCCGCCTCCGCCTGGGCGACTTCGCGTACCGCGAGCTCGCGTTCGAGCAGATCCCCGACGAGGTCGCCTCCGGGCGGGCCGACGCCGGGCTCCTGATCCACGAGGGGCAGCTCACCTTCTCCGACTACGGGCTCGTCAAGTCCGTGGATCTCGGGGAGTGGTGGCTGCTCGAGACCGGCCTGCCGCTCCCGCTCGGGATCAACGCAGCGCGGCGCGACATCCCGCGACTGCAAGAGCTCTCGGAGGTGCTGCGCGACGCGATCCGGTGCGCCCTCGACCACCGGCCCGACGCGCTCGAGTACGCGCTGCAGTTCGGCCGCGGGATCGACGCCGCGGTCGCCGACCGCTTCATCGAGATGTACGTGAACGACCTCACCCAGGACTACGGCGACGAGGGGCGCAAGGCGGTGACCGAGTTCCTCCGCCGCGGCGAGGCGATCGGCGCCTTCTCGGCGCCGGTCAAGGTCGACTTCGTGCGGCCGGGATGACACCTCGGCCGCATTGAGCCTGGATCCACCGAAGGACGGGCTCGCGCGCCTCCGGATGACGCAGATCGCGGTCGGCGAGCTCGTCGCGATCGCCGGCTGATCAGCGACCGGCCGCCCAGGTGGCGACGAGCTCGCGCTCGGCGTCAGTCATTCCCGTCACGTTCCCGAGCGGCATCGTGCGCGCGGAGACGGCC
>VGCB01000341.1 GCA_016870235.1 Actinomycetota bacterium
GACCCCGTCCTGCTCGCGACGCCGAGCCAGGAGCTCCGGCACGGCTGGACGCTGCCACGGCTGCTGCGGCGCCTCGAGGCCGCCCTCGTCCACACCCAGTACGCGATCCCGCTGCGACCGCCGTGCCCTGCCGTCGTCACGATCCACGACCTCTCCTTCGAGCGCGACCCGTCGCTCATGTCCTGGAAGGACAGGCTCGTGTTCCGTCGCGTCGTCCCGCGGGCGGCGCGCGCGGCGGCGCGGATCCTGACCGTCTCCGAGCGCTCGCGCCGCGACCTCCTCGACCTCTACGGGGTGCCCGACACGCTGGTCGTCGTGACGCCGAACGGTGTCGACCCGGTCTTCCGTCCGGGGCCGGCGCCGGCCGGCGAGCCGTACCTGCTCGCGGTCGGGGCTGTGCAGCCGCGGAAGCACCAGCTCGCCGCGGCCGCCGCGGCGCGGGAGCTCGGGCTGCCGCTCCTCGTCGTCGGGCCGGTCAAGGACGAAGGGACTGCGGGCGCGCTCCGCTCGGCGGGTGCCCGGCTCGAGGGCTACGTGCCGATCGAGCGCCTCGCCGATCTCTACCGGGGCGCCGCGTGCCTCGTGCAGACCTCGCGGTACGAGGGCTTCGGGCTGCCGGTGCTCGAGGCGATGACCTGCGGGACGCCCGTCGTCACCGTCCCCGACCCGGCCCTTCTCGAGGTCGTCGGGGAGGCCGCGGTGGTCGTCTCCGAGGGCGACCTCGCCGAGGGCGTACGGATCGCGCTCCGCGACCGCCAGCGGCTTGTCGCCGCCGGGCTCGAGCGGGCGCAGGCGTTCAGCTGGGAGGCGGCGGCGGAGGCGACCGTGCGCGTCTACGCGGAGGCGATCGGGTGAGCATCTCTGCCGTCGTCGTCTCCCACGGCCATGCTGCCGACCTCGACCGGCTGCTGCCGGTGCTCGTACGGCAGGTCGAGGAGGTCGTCGTCGTCGCCAACGTCCCGGGCTCCGTCGGCGGCGTGCCCGACGGCGTCCGCGTCGTCGCGAACACGCAGCCGCTGCCGCTCGCCGCCAACGTCAACCTCGGCGTCGCCGCGACCTCCGGCCCACTCGTTCTCAACGTCAACCCCGACGCCGTGCCCGAGGAGGGCGCAGTCGCGGAGCTCGGGCGCTTCATGGCGGCGCATCCGCGGTGCGGGATCGCGGGACCGCTGCTCCTCTGGCCGGACGGTTCCTGGCAGCCGTCGCGGCGCCGGTTCCCGACCGTCGGCAGCACGATCGTCCGGCGGACGCCGCTGCGCCTCCTCCGCGGTGCGTACGCGCAGCGCGGCCACTACCTGCTGGACGAGCGGCCGGACGAGCCGGTCGAGGCCGACTGGCTCCTCGGCGCGTTCCTCTGCATGCGGCGGGCGATGCTCGAGGAGATCGGGGGCTGGGACGCCGGGTACAGGCACTACGTCGAGGACATCGACCTCTGCTACAGGGCGATGCGCGCCGGCTGGGAGCGGTGGTACGTGCCGGCCGCGGTCGTGCAGCACGACTACGCCGCCGTGATCGACAAGCGGTTCCTCTCGCGGCACACGCTCTGGCACCTCGGGAGCATGGCGCGGTTCGTACGGAAGCACCCCGGGGCGCTCCTGCGTTGACTGCGGGGGCGCGCGCGTCAGGCGGGGCGGGTCGCGAGCGACGCCTGCACTCCGAGCGGGCGGGTGTCGGTGAGCGACTTGTCGATCTCGGCCGGGACGAACGTGTCGGACTCGATCTCGATCCGCCACGGGCCGGCGGGCGCCGGCAGCTCGACCGGCACCGTGCTGCACGGGGTGACGCGCAGCGCCACGGTGCGGGTCACCGTGCCGATGGCGGGTTGCTTGTCGCTACCGATTGCGAGCGTGCCGATCCGCACTGTCACCTCGCTCGGGAGCGGCACGTCCGCGCAGAAGGCGGAGCGGGAGAGCGTGAGCACGGCGATCGTCGGCACTGTCGCCGGCTCGAAGCGATTGAAGGCGGCGGTCGGGCCGGTCCATGCGCCCTCGCCGATCCCGGTCCGGCTCGAACGAAGCCGCAAGACGCCGTCGCGGAGACGGACGAGGCGCCAGTCCCGGAGCGTCGCCACCTCGTCGCCGGCGAGATCGACGCCTGGCAGCACGAGCGCGTAGGGCGTCCGCGCGTTGACGCTCAGCGTGCCGTCCGTCTTCGCCAGGTCGGGCGTCAGCGTCGGCCCCGGGTTGGGCGCGGTGCCGTCGACGCTCCACACGTTCCGGATCCGGCGGTTCCAGAATTCCGTCAGCCAGATGTCCTGCCGAAGCTGCCCCATCTCCTGCCCGAGGACCGTGACGTCGCCGTCGCCCGCCGCCCTGTCGACCCACGTCCGCGGATCGGGAAGGCCGCCCGCGAACATCCTTGTGAAGTCCCGCTCGCCCCGGTCGGCATGGAGCTCGCCGACGATCCCCCAGGCCGCGACGGCCGCGGCCAGGGTCGCGGCGAGCGGCAGGGCGAGGCGAGGGAGGCGTCGCAGGAGGACGATCGCTAGCAGGACGGCCCCCGCGCCGACGGCGAGGATCCAGCGCACGGTCCGGATCTTCTCGGCCGACCAGCGGAGCTCGGTGTTCGCCCAGGCCTGGATCGCGACGCCGTGCGACTCGAAGTAGGGATTGCGCACCTCGACCGGCGTCCGGTCGACGAGGAGGACGCAGACAGCCGTGGCGAGGACGATCGCCGACCAGCGGGCATCGCGATGAGCGAGGAGCGACGCGAGCCCGACCATCGCGAGCGGGGTCAGGAAGATGACGTTCCGCTCGACGATCAGGCTGAACCCGATCGTCGAGAGCGTTGCGGCCTTGACGGCCGCGTAGAGGACGACGCAGACGATCGCAGCGGCCGAGACCGCCGCGAACGCGGCGACCCCGCTCGACGCGAAGGCCGCCCGTGGGCGCGCGAGCGACGCGAGCAGCGCGATCGCCGGTGCGATGCCGACGCCGATCGCCCAACCCCCGACCGCCCACGTCCCGTATCGCCACATCTCGCCGGGGAGATCGGTCGTCGCGACCTCGATCTCCGTCGAGCCGAGGGCAGCGACGACGTAGGCGAGGACGGCCACGATCGCGCCCACGAGCCCGGCCGCGGTCCACTCCCAGCGCGACCATCCGCGCCGTCGGCGCCTGGCCGCCTCGCTCCGCCAGGCGGCAACGGCCAGGCCGGCTGCGAGCACCGGGAAGAGGACGACGAGCTGGGTCTTGGTCGCAGCGGCGAGGATCGTGCCGCCGACCGCGAGCCCGATCGAGGCCGCGCTGGGCGACGCCGCAGCACGGATGACCAGGTAGAGGGCGACCGCCGAGGCCGTGTAGGCGAAGGCCTCCTCCTTCAGTGTCGGCGCGTACGCGAGCGCCGGCACGGTGACGGTCAACGTCGCCGCGACGATCGCCCACGGCCGCGGGACGACGTGGCGGGCGATCCCGTAGGCCGGGAAGATCGCCGCGCTCATCACGACCGCCTGGAAGGCCTTGATCGCGTCGTACGCGGTCGCGACCGAGCCGATCCACCAGAACGGCGCCGTCAGCCAGGGGACGAGCGTCGTGAACTCGTACGCGACACCGCGGCGCTCGGGGCGCCCGTGTTCCGCGATTCCGCGCGAGATCTGCGTCATCTCGAGCTCGTCGCTGAAGATCGTCGGCGTCTGGCGCTGCAGCGACTGCCAGACGAGCACGCCGGCGACGACGCCGAACGGGACGAGCAGCGGCAGGGCGCGGACGAGCAGGCGGGGGACGGCGCGCCGGCCCTCGGCGAAGCGCCGACTCACGCGGTCCCGTTCGGCTCTGGCTGCGGGTGGGCGACGCTCAGGGTCTCGGTCCGGCGCCGGACGACCTTGCAGGGGACGCCGGCCGACGCCGCCGCGCGCTCGACGCGATCGAGGCGATCGGCGGGGGAGTTCGGGATCGAGATCACGACCTCGTCGGCCTGCGACTCGCGGAGCGCGTCCTCGACCTCCGCGATCGAGCCGAGCACCGCGATCCCCTGGATGCGCCGCCGCCTGAGGTCGGGGTTGTCGTCGACGAAGCCGACGACGCGGCCTCCGTCGTCGCGG
>VGCB01000342.1 GCA_016870235.1 Actinomycetota bacterium
GCGACGCGATCGTCGACATGCCGAACGGCCGCCGGCTCACCTTCGGCGCGCTCCACGACCGTGCGCAGCGGCTCGCCTGGGGGCTCCGGGAAGAGCTCGGTCTGGAGAAGGGCGATCGGGTCGCGATCCTCTCGACGAACGCCGCCGAGATCGCGGAGACGTTCTTCGCCTGCGCCAAGGCAGGGCTCGTCGCCCAGCCGCTCAACTGGCGTCTCGCGCCTGCCGAGCAGGCGCGGATCCTCGCCGATGCGGAGCCGGCCGTGCTCCTCTGGAACCGCGAGTTCGCCGCCGAGATCGCCGAGATCCAGCGGCTCCACGACCTCGAGCGGTGGATCGACTTCGCCCCTGGAAACGAGTCGCCGTACGAGGAGCTCCTCGTACGGCAGCCGGAGCTCGAGCCGCCGTGGCGCGACGACGTCGGCGACCACGACCCGTTCTTCATCCTCTACACGGGCGGGACGACGGGCGTCTCGAAGGGCGCCCTGCACAGCCACGCGACGACCGCCGCGGCGATGGTGAACCAGACGGTGGGGGAGCGTGTCGCCGCGGGCGACGTCTACATGCTCCTCGGTCAGATGTTCCACATCCCGGTCGTCCTCGCGATGACGTACACGGCGCACGGACGGCCGGTCGTGCTGACGAACTTCGAGCCGCGGCAGACGCTCGAGGTGATCGAGGCCGAGCGGGTCAGCGGCTTTCTCGGGATCACGACGATGCTCAACTACCTGCTCGCCGTCCCCGACTTCGACCGCTTCGACCTCTCCTCGCTGCGGCTGATCGTCTACGGCGGCGGGCCGATGCCAGAGGCGGTCGTCAGGCAGATCATGGAGCGGTTCCCGTGCGACCTGATGCAGGGCTACGGGCAGACGGAGGGCTGCACGATGACGTTCCTCCATCCCTGGGTGCACGAGGAGATCGCGCGCGGCGACGGCACGCACCGGGCGGCGAGCTGCGGGCAGGAGGCGTTCCTCAGCACGGTCGCGGTCTTCGACGAGGAGGGCCGGCCCGTCCCCCGCGACCGGTCGACGGTGGGCGAGATCGTCGTGCGGAGCCCGGCGAACATGGTCGGCTACTGGCGTCAGCCCGAGCTGACCGCGCAGGTCTTCCGCGACGGGGGCGGCTGGATGCGGACGGGCGACGTCGCCCGCTGGGACGAGGACGGGTTCGTCTACATCGTCGACCGCGCCAAGGACATGGTCATCTCGGGCGGCGAGAACATCTATCCGGCGCAGGTCGAGGCGTGCATCTACCGCCACCCCGCCGTGCTCGAGTGTGCGGTCTTCGGCGTGCCTGACGAGACGTGGGGCGAGGCGCTGAAGGCCGTCGTGGTCGTCAAGCCGGGGATGGCGCTGCACGAGGAGGAGATCGTCGAGCTGACGCGTCGCGAGCTCGCGAGCTACATGAAGCCGAAGACGGTCGAGTTCGTCGACGCCCTGCCGAAAGGGCCGACCGGGAAGATCCTGAAGCGCGAGCTCCGCGACCCGTGGTGGGAGGGGCGCGAGCGGCGGGTTTGAGCCATCCCCCCGTCCGACTTCAGTCGGACGGCGCTCCCCCTCAACGGTCTCTCCCTCTCCGCGTCCGACTTCAGTCGGTCGGCTTCGTCCATCGCCCGCCTCGCGTCCGACTGAAGTCGGACGCGGGCTCCAGCGTGGCGGTCGCGGACTGGTTAGGCTCGCGCGATGATCCACGCCGGCTCGCTCACCGCCGCCGACGACGAGTTCCACGCGATCGCGCGCGACGAGGACTCGTGGACGGAGACCTGCTGGTTTGCCGCCCACGTTGCCGAGCGCGGGCTCGGCGTCTGGACGTATCCGCTCTTCCGTCCGCGGCTCGGGATCATGTCCTGCGGCGTCTACGTCTGGGAGACGGGTGGGGAGGAGCTCTGGCAGCTCCCCTACTACCGCACGTACTGGCACCTGCCGTTTCCGAAGGCGCAGCGGCTGACCGAGCTCCGGCTCTCGAACGGCCTCGAGTACACGTGCCTGGAGCCGCTGACGAAGTACCACATAGCCTACGAGGACGGGGACGCGCTGACGATCGACCTCACCTTCGAGGCGATCCACGCGCCCCACGAGCTGGGTGTCAGGAACGGGCTGGGGCACTGGGATCAGTTCGGCCGCTACACCGGCGAGCTCGTGCTGTACGGGGAGCGGATCCCGGTCGACTGCATCGACATGCGCGATCGCACGTGGGGGCCGCGGCGCGAGAGCAAGCAGAAGACGATCCTCGGCTACGACTACGGCGCGCGGTCGGCCACCTCCGGCTTCCACACCTCCTCGCTCTTCGACCACGAGACCGGCCGGTACAAGCTCCTCACCGGATACGTGCTGCGCGAGCACGGGCTCCGGGTCGTGACCGAGGCGTGGCGCGACGTCGACCGCGACGACAACGGCCGGCCCGTACGGGTGGTCGTGACGGGAGTCGACGAGGACGGCGTCGACTTCCGGGCGGAGGGCACGGTCGTGAGCCGCTTCGGGATGCCGTCGACGCCGTGGTTCAACTGGGTGACGCTGATGCGCTGGACGCTTCCCGACGGCACCCAGGCGATCGGCGAGGATCAGGAGACCTGGTCGCCGGAGCGGTTCCGCGCGCTTCGCCGCGGCGGCGCCTGACGGTGACGCCGGACGACGTCACGCCGATCCTGCGGGAGCACCTCGACCCGGCTCTCGAGGCCGTCTCGGTCGCCCGCGCGTCCGTCGGCAACAGCCAGGAGACGTGGGTCGTCGTCGCCGAGGACGAGGTCGGTGCGCAGCGCGAGCTCGTGCTGCGGCGCTCCGCCCCCGCCGGCGTGCTCGCCTGGACGGAGCGCGACGCCGAGTACCGCGTGCTGAAGGCGCTCGAGGGTCGCGGCCTGCCGGTGCCGGAGGCGTATGCGATCGGAACGCTCGATCGCGACTTCCTGCTGATGGAGCGTCGCCCGGGCGCGGTGATGGGCAGGGCGACCGCCGAGGAGCGGCACTCGATCGCCCAGAAGCTCGGTCTTTGGCTCGCGCGGCTCCACGCGCTCGATCCGGTCGCCGACCTCGGCTTCGAGGTGACGGAGACCTCCCACGAGGCGACGCTCGGGCAGGTCGACCAGTGGCGCGGCCGTTACGTCGCGGAGCGGCCGTCGCCGGTCCCGCTGCTCGGCGGCCTGCTCGCCTGGTGCGAGCAGAACGCTCCCGCGGACGGGGTGCCGCCGCGGCTCCTCTGGGGCGATGCCGGCCCGCACAACACGCTCGTCCGCGGCGGCGCGGTCACCGCGCTCGTCGACTGGGAGATCTCGCACGTGGGCCACCCGCTCGAGGATCTGGGCGGCGCGGTCTGGGGCTGTCTCGGTCAGCTCGACACGGAGGTGCTGATCGCCGGCTACGAGGCGGAGGCGGGCCCCGTCGACCGTGATGCGCTGCGGTACTTCGTCGTCCTCGCGAACGTGACGCGCGCGGTGGTCGCCTGGCTCGACAGCCGGGTGCTACAGCCGTCGACGGCCGGTCTCGGCCTCGACCTGCTCGCGCTCTGTCTTGCCCGCGGGGCCGAGTCGGCGGGGTGGGGGACGCTTCCGCCGGCGGACGGGCTGCCGCCCTCGTATCCGCTGCGTCCGTCTCCCGAGGAGGCGGTCGCGGGCGTGGCCCGGTGGCTCCTCGCCGACGTGCTGCCCGCCGTCGAGGAGCAGAAGCGCCTGCGCCGGATGGCAAAGGCGGGCGCCGCGCTCCTGGAGGCGACGGCCGCGCGGATCCCTCGCGCCGACGTTGGGGACGCGGAGGCGATGGAGGGGCGCATCGTCGCCGCCGAGCGCGCGGGCGGCGACCCGGCCCTGCGGAAGGAGCTCCTGCTCGATCTCTCACGCGAGCTCGTCCGGCTCGAGCCGCTGACGATGCTCCACGGGCACCCGCTGCTCGGGCGTCCGTAACGTTCGAGGGAGATCGCGCTCGCGTACCTTGGAGGTACCTCACGCGCGAGGCCGTTCCTTTGCTGATCCTATGCTCAGAGGGGATGAAGCCGAGACATCGCGTGCCCTGGTGGGCTTGGCCGTTCGTT
>VGCB01000343.1 GCA_016870235.1 Actinomycetota bacterium
CACCGTCTCCCCGGCCCTGACGGGCGCGGCCCACGTGACCGGAAGCCAGCCGGCGAGACCGGCGACGCCGAGCGCGGCGGCCAGCTCGTCGGAGGCTGCTTCGGGCACCTCGACCAGGACCTCGTCAGCGGCTGCGAACCGCTCCGCGAACGTGTCGTCGGCGAGGACGCCGAGACCGCGACCCGAGGCCCAGACGCGCGTGCCGGCGGCGAAGCGGCCCGACTCGACGACGGTACCGACCCCCTCCGCGCCCGGAACGTACGGGACGGGCGGGCTCCCGGCGGGGAACGTACCCGACGCGACGGCGAGGTCGACGGGGTTCAGCGCGGCCGCGCGCAGCTCGACGATCGCCTTCCCGTCGCCGCCCTGCGGCTGCTCGCGCTCGGCGATTGCCGGCGGCCTCCCGTACTCGGTGATCACGGCAGCTCGCATCAGGACGCCCTCTCTTCGGCCGGCGTGGACAGGAACGCGCGCCGGACCGCCTGCTCGGTGCGGTCGAGATGGAGGCGGAGGACGGCGCCGGCGCGGGCGCCGTCGCGCTCGACGCAACAGGCGTACAGCTCGCGGTGGTCGCGCATGGCGTCGTCGACCGTCTGCGAGACGAACAGCCTGACGTAGCGCTGCGAGGCGAGCCAGACCTGCCCGAGGACGCGCTCGATCCACGCGGTCGCCCCCGGCGCGAGAAGCGCCCAGTGGAACGCGCCGTGGGCCTCCCAGAACGGGGGCGAGTCGTGGTCGCGGGCGACGCCCTCGAGGGCCGCGAGCGCGGCGCGGACGTCGTCGACCTGCTCATCGGTCATCGCGTCGATCGAGCGGCGCACGACCTCGCACTCGATGATCCGCCGGATGTCGTAGAGGCCGCGGAGGTCGTCGAGGTCGACGCCCGCGGCAACGGCGGCGCGCTGCGGGAGGGCGACGACGAGCCCCTCCGTCTCGAGCCGGCGGACGGCCTCGCGGATCGGGATGTGGCTGACGCCGAAGCGCTTCTCGAGCTCGGCCACCCTGAGCCGCTCCCCGGGCTTGATCTCGCCCGCGAGGAGGGCGTTGCGCAGCCCGTCGGTGACGTTGTCGACGATGCTGACGCGCTGGATCACGTCGTTGCGCGCAGGTGCCATCTCGACCAGGCGTTATAGCGTATAGCGCCGCGGGCGCCGCTCACAGCGGCAGCGCGGGGCGCCGTGCCTGGAGCTCCGGCGTCGCGTCGTAGAGCCCCTGCGCCGCCCGGAGCACCGCCCCCTCACCCCACGGAGCGGCGGTGAGCTGCACGCCGACGGGGATCCCGAGCGCGTCGAACCCGGCGCGGACGGCGCACGCGGGGAGCCCGACGAGATCCTGCGGGGTCGTATACGGCATCACGAGGTCGCGAAAGCCGAGCGGCGCGCCGCGGTGGACGACCGTCTCCTCGCCGGCGATCGTCGGCGACCCTGCCGAGACCGGGGTCAGCAGCACGTCGCAGCGCGAGAAGGCCCGCGCGAACGCCGCCCGCACGCGGCGCCGGTCGGCCGTGGCCGCGAGGTACTGCTCGATCGTGACCTCGACGGCCGCGTCGAGCCGCGAGAGCACATCCTCCCCGTACTCGTCGCGCCGCGCCGGGTAGAGCCCAGCGCGGTGGTGGACGTCGACCGCTTCCGCGCGCTGGATGGTGACGAAGGCCGGGTAGATGAGGTCGGCCTCGGGGAGGTCGACCTCGACGACCGAGGCTCCCGCACCTTCGACGACCCTCACGGTCTCGTCGAAGACCGCCTGCACGTCGTCGGCGAGCGGCACGCCATGCAGGTCCGGGCAGACGCCGACGGTCAGCCCCGCGAGCCCTTTCCGCAGCTCCCCGGCGATGTCGCCGACGGGAACGTCCTCGGTCGCCGGATCGTCCGGATCGGCCCCGGCGAGCACCGCGAGCAGGAGCCCGGCATCCGCCGGCGTGCGCGCCATCGGCCCGGGGTGATCCATCGAGGGTGCGAGGGGCCAGGCGCGGGCGCCGCTGATCCGTCCGTACGTCGGCTTGAGACCGACGATCCCGCAGAACGACGCGGGGACGCGGATCGAGCCGCCGGTGTCGCTCCCGATCGTCAGCGGCACCTCGTCGGAGGCGAGCGCGACCGCCGAGCCGCCGCTCGAGCCGCCCGAGATGCGGTCGAGCGCCCACGGGTTGCGGGTCGAGCCCATGCCGGTGTTGACCGACGTGATCCCCCAGGCGAACTCGTGGGTCTGCGTCTTCCCGACCATGATCGCGCCGGCCGCCCGCGCGCGGCGGAGCGCCTCGGCGTCGCGGGTGGGCACGTGCGCCTCGAACATCCGCGATCCGTAGGTCGTCCTCACGCCCTCGGAGTCGAAGAGGTCCTTGACGCCGAAGGGGATGCCCTCGAGCGCGCGTGCCGTCCCTTCGCCCCACGCGATCTCGGCCGCGCGGGCCTCCTCCCGGACTCGATCGAGGCAGAGCGTCGTGAAAGCTCCGACGGTGCCGTCGACCGCGTCGATGCGCGCCGCGACCGCCTCGATCACCTCGACCGGACTGAGCCGGCGCGTCGCGTAGGCGTCGAGGAGCTCCCGCACGCCGAGGTGGATGAGGTCGCTCACCGTCAGTCCTCGTGGAGCTCGTAGCCGTACTGCGTGAGGAGGCCGCCGTCAGCCGCGAGACAGGCCCCGGTGACGAACGAAGCGCGGTCGCTGACGAGGAAGGTCACGCACGCGGCGACCTCGGCCGCGTCCCCGACCCGGCCGAGGGGATGGAGCTTCGCGATGTGCGCCTTCCGCTCCTCCGTATGTCCGCCCTCGAACATGTCCGTGCGGATGTACCCCGGCGCGACGAGGTTGACCCGGATGCCGTGACGCGCGAGGTCGTTCGCCTGCTGCTTCGTCAGATGATGGAGACCGCCCTTCGCGGCGCAATAGGAGGTGACGCCGTGCGCCGTCACCTCGCCGAGGATCGAGCCGATGTGGACTACGGCGCCGCGGCCGGAGCGCCGGAGCAGCGGAACGGCGTCCCGCGTGAGCATGAACGGGGCCGTCAGATTGGTCGCGATCACGTCAGCCCAGTCCTCGTCGCTCTCGGCGTCGGCGCCGCCGCCGGCGACGATGCCAGCGTTGTTGACGAGGACGTCGAGCCCGCCGAGGTCGGCCTCGCACCGGGCGACCGTCTCGCGCCGTGCGGCGGCTTCTCGGATGTCCGCCACGACTGCGAGTGCCTGCGTCCCGGCGTCGCGGCACGCAGCGGCGGTCTCCTCCGCCCTGTCGCCGTCACGCGAGACACAGGCGACCGCGGCGCCGTGGGCTGCGAGATCGAGGCAGATCGCCTTGCCGATCCCGCGGCTCGCGCCCGTGACGAGCGCGACCTTGCCGTGGAGGAGCATCGCGCCAGCCATGGCGCGATCCTAGAGATCTTCTCTCGGCATCGCTACGGGCTATCGGACGCAGCCGTCGACCGGCACGAAGGCGCCGGTGATCCCGCTCGCGAGGTCGCTGGCAAGGAAGAGCGCCGTGCAGGCGACCTCGTCCTCGGTCACCATCCGCCCGAGCGCGTTGCCGCGACCGGCGGCGGCGACCGCCTCCTCGACGGTGAGGCCGCCGGTGGAGGCGCGGTGGGCGAGCCTGCCCATCAGCGCCTCGGTGGCGACCGGGCCGGGGCCGATCGCGTTGACCCGGATCCCGTGGCGACCGAGGTCGAGCGCGGCGGCGCGCACGAGCCCGAGGACGGCGTGCTTCGACGCCGTGTAGGAGGCCTGGGCGGGCGCCGCGTGCCAGGCGTTGAGCGACGCCATCGCCACGATCGCGCCGCCGTGCCCGCGGAGCGCGCGAGCGACGTGCTTCATCGTCACCGCGACGCCGCGGACGTTGACGGCGAGTGTCCGGTCGAGCGCCTCGAGGTCGAGCTCGTCGACCGTGCTCCACGGCGGCACGACCCCGGCGTTCGCGACGACGGCGTCGAGGCGGCCGAGCCGCTCGACCGCCGCGTCGACGGCGGCAGCGACCTGCGCGTCGTCGGTGACGTCGGCGCCGAGGGAG
>VGCB01000344.1 GCA_016870235.1 Actinomycetota bacterium
CGTCGAGGTGCTCGCTCTCCAACCCGAGGTGGGTGAACGCGACGAGCCAGACGGTCGGCGCGACGCCGAGCCCGTTCGGGATCAACCTCGTCTTCAATCTCAACGGCTCGTGCCCGACCCTGCCGTGATCCGCCGCCGCCTCGCCGACGAGCGTGGGATCACGCTGATCGAGACGCTGATGGTGATCGTGTTCCTCGGCATCGTCGGCGCGGCCTTCGCGACGCTGTTCAGCGGCATGGTCCGGCACGAAGGCCAGATCCGCGAGCAGAGCCTCGTCCAGGACGAGATGCGCGGCGCCGTCGACCGGATGCTCCACGACATCCGGACGGCGTACTCCCCGACCGCCTGGCCGATCGAGTCGATCGCGGGCAGCCAGATCACGTTCACGATGGCCGATCGTTCCACCTCTCCCGTCGTCTACCGCGTCTCCTACCAGGGCCGGCGCTGGATCGCCTGTCGTCTCGCGTTCAAGGAGCGCAAGCGCGAGCTGCTGCAGCCCGGCCGCTACACCGAGCTCTTCTTCCTCGACGACGCGACGGCGCTCGCCGCAGGCCATCGCCCGTGCGCGGAATGCCGTCGCGCCGACTACGAGGCGCTCCGGGCCGTGATCGCCACGGGACAGGACGCACGACCCGGCGCCGACGCGATCGACCGCCTGCTTCACGCGGAGCGGCTCGAGCGCGGCGGCCGACGGCGGACGTGGGAATCACGTGCGGGCGACCTCCCGGACGGCGCCTTCGTCCTGCACGCAGGCGAGCCGTGGCTCGTCCTGGGCGACGAGCTGCGGCGCTGGCGACCGTCGGGGTACGACCTGCGACGGCCGGCACCGCCCGATCCGATCGTGGTGCTGACCCCGCCCACGCTCGTGCGCCTCCTCCGCGCCGGCCCGCAGCTGCAGGTTCCCTTGCTTCATCCCTCGGCGCTGCCATAGGCTACGAACATACGTTCGACGCGCGCAGCGACCATCCTTCACGCTGACCTCGACGCCTTCTACGCGTCGGTCGAGCAGCGAGACGACCCGCGGCTCCGCGGACGGCCCGTGATCGTCGGCGCCGGCGTGGTCCTCGCCGCGAGCTACGAGGCGAAGGCGTTCGGCATCCGCACGGCGATGGGCGGCGCGCAGGCCCGGCGGCTCTGCCCGCAGGCGGTGATCGTGCCGCCCCGGTTCGACGCGTATGTGGAGGCGAGCCGGGCCGTCTTCGCGCTGTTCGACGACGCGACGCCGCTCGTCGAGGGGCTGTCGATCGACGAGGCGTTCCTCGACGTCCGCGGCCTCGAGCGGATCGCAGGGACGCCGGAGGAGATCGCCGTCCGGCTCCGCCGCACCGTCCGCGCGGAGGTCGGGCTGCCGATCACGGTCGGGATCGCCCGGACGAAGCACCTCGCCAAGGTCGCAAGTGCGGTCGCGAAGCCCGACGGCCTGCTCGTCGTGCCTCCCGACCGCGAGGAGGCGTTCCTCCACCCGCTCCCCGTCGAGCGGCTGTGGGGCGTGGGCCCGGCGACGGCGCGGAAGCTCCACGCCCACGGGCTCGTCACCGTCGGTCAGCTGGCGCGGCTCGACGAGGCGGTGCTCGTGGCCTTCGTCGGCAAGGCGGCCGGCCGCCAGCTCCACGCCCTCGCGTCGAACCGCGACCCACGGCGGGTACAGGGCGGCCGGCGGCGACGCTCGATCGGCTCGCAGCGCGCCCTTGGTCGCGGCCCGAGGACGCTCGTCGAGCTCGACCCGATCCTGATCGCGATCGTCGACCGCGTCACGGCTCGGATGCGGAAGGCACGACGGGTGGGCCGGACGGTCGTCCTGCGCCTCCGCTTCGGCGACTACGGCCGCGTGACGCGCTCCGCGACGCTGCCGGATCTCACAGCCGACACCGAGGCGATCCTCGAGGCGGCCCGCGGGCTGCTCGCCCGCGTGCTGCCCGAGATCGAGCGGCGCGGGCTCAGCCTCCTCGGGCTCACCGTCGCGAACGTGCAGGACGACCGGCCCGTGCAGCTGACGCTCCCCCTCGAGCATCGCGATCCGGCTGCGCTCGACGGCGCCATCGACCGCGTCCGCGAGCGCTTCGGCAAGGGCGCGATCACCCGCGGCGTCCTCCTCGGGCGCGACGCGGGGCTCGAGATGCCGATGCTGCCCGACTGACGGCCCGGCTCGACGGGCGTGCAGGCCGAGCTGCGCCCACCCGCGTGTCCTACGGCTTCAGGAGCTTGAACGCGAACTCGATCGTGTCGCTGAGGAAGATGTTGACGCCGAGAGCATCGTCGACCCCTCGGCCGAGGATCTTGCTCCATCGGCCCGACCACAGCAGGAGCGCCTGCCCGTTGCCGATCGGGGCGAAGCCGCCGGCGAAGCGGAACGCCGGCCGGTCGTGGATGCACTGCAGCTGCGCCATCCCGAGGTCCTTTACGTCGTCGCGCCCCGAGGCCCCGCGGTCGAGCAGCTTCGCGTACGCGACGTGGTCGTAGTAGCGCTGGCGCTCCTTCTCGAGGAAGCCGCTGAGCGTGTCCGCACCGCAGTTGACGGCATCCGTCCCGTACGGGAGGAGATCCGTGTCGGCGAACGTCGTGATCACGTGCAGATCACCACGGTCGTCGGAGACGAGGCTCGTGCCGGTGTTGCTGAAGCGGACGGACGCGGTGTCGACGTAGAAGAACCCCGCCGTCGGGTGGGTGAGGCTGACGCCGGTGTGGGTCCGGAACACGTCGACCCTGCGCCGCTCGCCCGTCCCCGTGTCACCAAGCGGGTCCGAGAGAACGATGGCGTAGAAGCGCGCGTCCTGGTAGTTGTAGGTGATCGAGCCGTACTTCCGGCTGTAGACCTGGCCGACAGGATCCCGGAACAGGGCGGGATTCCCCCGCAGGTCGAAGAACGGGGGGAGGGACAGCTCGGCGAACGGCAGGCCGTCCACGGGAAGCCGGAAGAGCCGTGCGCCACGCTCCTCGTTCACGATCACGAGCTCTCCGACCGCCTGCATCGAGTTCGGGTGCCGGGAGAGGTTGCACTTCTCCGTGAACGACGCTCCGATCTTCGCGTCGTCGTCGGCGTAGGTGAACGGCTCGCTCCACATGAGGACGCCGCAGGAGCCGCCGAGCGACGTGTTGACGACGAGCCGTCCGCGTCCCGTGAGCGCGATCCCCTGCGGGTGGCTGTTCCGATCGGAGTCCGCCCGGTACCCCGAGAGCCCGGCGATCGTGCCGTCCTTGACGCGCAGGCCCGGTGTCTGGAAGCGACCGCTCGACGACCCCGCAGGACGGCCCTCGATCTGGTCGTAGAGCCTCCTCACGTCTGCGAGCCGCGGCTGCTTCTCGTATCCCCTGACACCGTTCAGCTCCGGGATCACGCGCATCGCCGAGAACCCCGCCGTCCGCGAGAAGTCGTACTCCTGCACGCCGACGATCTGCCCGACCTCGTCCCGGACGAGCGTGTCGGCGAACTCGTACTCCTCGCGCGGCCCGAACCGCTCCTTGCGGGTCGCGAGGGCGGGGCTCACCCACATCCAGGACTTGCCACGGCTCGTCGGCCGCGCGTACGCATAGAACTGGATCTCCTTCCTCTCGTAGCCGGCGCCCGGAGACGCCACGGTCGTCACCGAGTCGAGGGTGACGGGGTTGAACCAGCGACGAACCTCGACCGAGCCGACGAAGGGTCGTTTGTACGCGTAGAACTGGAAGATCTTGTGCCCCAGGTCCGCGCCTCGGAGCTCGTCCTTGGTGTACGTGTCCTCTGCCAGGCTGACCCAGTCCGCGGATCTGCGGGTAGTCCTCGACACCGCCCTGATCTGCAGTTGATGCCGGTAGACGGCGACGGCGTCCGCCGGCTTCGAGGTGGGGGCCACGCCGGGCTGGCGGAAGACCTTGTCCGGGAGCGGCGTTGCCAACCAGCTCAGGCGCTCGATGACCGCCGCTCCCCCGGTCGTCGTCGCCTGCGGCGCGCACGACTGGGCCAGGGCGGCGAGAGACTGGCCGACGTCGGCGTTCGGCTCGCCCGGCGTGCCG
>VGCB01000345.1 GCA_016870235.1 Actinomycetota bacterium
GGCGCCGTGGCTGGCGAGGCGTCGCGCGATCGCCGCCCCGAGTCCCCGCGTGCCGCCCGTGACGAGCGCGACCCGTCCGGCGAGGAGCGGGCCCTCGACGACCGTCATCCGTTCCCGCGCTCGGCGCCGATGGGCGCGCCCTTCTTCCGGCGGTACGCCCGGTAGGTCGTGGCCCACTGCTCGGGATCGTCGAGGCTCGCGGGCCCGAGCTGCGCGACCGCCTGGTTGTGTGGCGCGGTCTTCACGATCTCGGGATCGGTATACGCCTCCTCGATCACGTGCGCGAGCACGTCGATCCACTCGTCGACGTCCTCCTTCGACCACATCTCGCCCGCCTCGGGCGTGAACGGCGCAGGCACGAGCCACGGCTCGTGCGAGAGCCAGAACGCGTCGATCCCGAAGTCGACCATCCGATTCTGGATGTCGACGACCGTGATCCCGGTGTCGCGCTCGACCTTCTCGAGGCTGTAGCGGGTCATCTCCATGCGGGGCGCCGTCAGGTGGGGGTGCGACTTGGTGACGCCGCGGATCGCGAGCAGGCGCTTCTCCATGTAGTTGTTCATCAGCACCGACATGTCCGAGGCCTCGTCGATCCCCTCGGCGCCCATCGCGCGGCTCCAGGTGTAGGCGTAGACGAGCTGCGGCACGTTGCCCCAGAACTCGCGCACCTTGCCGACCGACTGCGGCCGATCGCGATCGAGCCGGTACCGCCCGCCCTCCTCGACGACGACCGGGGAGGGGAGGAAGGGCGCGAGCGCCTCGCTGCAACCGTACGCGCCGACCGCGGGCCCGCCGCCCGTCTTCGGCGCGCCGAAGGTCTTGTGGAGCATGTACATGCACGCGTCGAAGCCGAGGGCGCGCGCCTTGAGCTTCCCCATCACGCCGTTGAAGTTCGCGTGGTCGTAGAAGCAGAGCCCGCCGGCGTCGTGCACGATCTCGACCCACTTGTCGATCTCCGGGTTGTAGACGCCCATGTCGTCCGGGTTGTTGACCATCAGCGAGGCGGTGCGCTCGGAGACCGCGGCCTTGAGCGCGTCGAGCGACGGGTAGCCCGACTCCTCGAGCGGCAGCGTCACGATCTTGAATCCCGCCGCGGCAGCAGTCGCCGGGTTGCACGGGTGGGCCTGGATCGTGGTCACGATCTCGTCACGCTGGGCGAGCTCGCCGCGGGCAGCGTGGTAGGCGCGGGTGATGACCGCGTGCGTGTACGCGGCGTGCGCGCCGCCGCCCGCCTGGAAGACGAACTGGTCCATGCCCGAGACGCCGCGCAGGATCAGGTCGAGCCCGTGCACGATCGCGAGGATCCCCTGCAGCGTGTCGTCGTCCTGCTCCGGGTGGAGCTCGGCGATCTCCGGCCGCGCCGCGAGCTCGGTCGCGAGCCGCGGGTTGTACTTCATCGTGCAGGTGCCGAACAGGCTGACGCCCATCATCCCGAGCGTCTCCTGCGAGAGGTGGAGGAAGTGGCGCAGCACCTCGGGCTCAGAGAGCTCCGGCAGCTCCGGCCGCTCGGTGCGGCGCAGACCTGCGGGGACGAGCTCCAGGGGATCGCCAAGAGCCTCGAGGATGTCGGCTTCGACCTCCTCGAACACGACCCCGCGGCGTCCGGGGGCGCCCAGCTCCATCACGAGCGGCTCGTCCCAGCGGGCGGCGTGGTAGTTGCGCAGCCGGGTCACGCGACCACCTCCTGCACGGTGTCGACGAAGCGGTCGATGTCGTCGCGGCTGTGCACCTCGGTGACGCAGACGAGCGCGCTCTCGCCGAGCTCGGGGTGGCTCTGCGACAGGTCGATGCCGCCGAAGATCCCATGCGCGCGCAGCTTCGCGTGCACGCCCGCGACCGAGCGTCCGGTGTCCTCGTACGAGACGACGAGCTCCTTGAAGAAGCCGCGCGGGAAGAGGATCTCGACGCCCTCGATCTCGCCGAGCCGCTTCGCCGCGTAGTGGCTGCGCGCGAGGATAAGCCGGCCGAGGTCGGCGAAGCCCTCCGGTCCCATCAGCGACATGTACGCGGCGTTCGCGACCGCGTGCAGGTAGACCGAGTTGCCCGTCCAGTCGTTCCCCTCCTCGCGCGAGCCGTACGAGGTCTGGTGGAAGAGGGTCATCGCGAACGCATGCTCGCCGGCCACCGTCTCGGCAATCGAGAGGTTGAGCGTCGGGTACTGGCGCGCGTAGCGCGGCTCGTCGCGGGTGGCGATGAAGCCGCCGGCGCCGCCGCCCGCCGACATGTGGATCCCGAGCGGCTGCACCGAGCCGACGACGATGTCGGCGCCGTACACCGCCGGCGGCGCGATCACCCCGAGCGAGATCGGGTCGACGCCAACGATCGTCTCCGCGCCGGCCGCCCGCGCGAGCGATGCGATCTCGGCGGCGTTCGGCTCGATCGCGCCGAGGTAGCCGGGGTTCTCGAACAGCACCGCGGCGACGCGCGGAGAGAGCTTGGCGCGCAGGTCGTCGAGGTCGAGCGCGCCCGTGACGTGGTCGATGCCGACGGTTTCGACCTCGATCGCGTTGCCGAGCTCTGGCGCGCCGGCGTACGTGCGGATGACCGCGAGCCGCTCGGGGCTGATCCCGCGCGGCACGAGCACGAGGTCGCGGCCGGTCAGGCGCGCGGCCATGCGCACCGCGTGTCCCTCGGCGCAGCCCCAGCTGTAGACGGGGAGGCCGACGAACTCCATTCCGACGAGCTCGCCCAGCTGGCTCGCGAACTCGAACCACGCCTGGTTGCGGCCGAGATCGGAGGAGGGCGTGCCCCACACCGGCGTCAGAAACTCGCTGCGGCGCGCGATCTCGTCGACGATCGCGGGCACATGGTGGCGCCAGATGCCGCCGCCCAGGAAGCTCAGGCTCTCCTCGCACGACTCGTTGCGGGAGAGCAGGTCGACCAAATGCCGGCGGAGGGCTGCCTCTGAGGGGATCGCGGGCGGCAGCTCGAGCTTCCGCTGCAGGCGGTGGTGCGGCGGGATCTGGACGAAGAGTTCCTCGACGTCGTCGACCCCGACTGCGTCGAGCAGCTCGCGCCGGAGCTCCGGCGTCGAGTTGGGCATGTACGGATGCGCGGTCATGCAGCCACCTTCTGGACGAGGGTGCGCCCCGGCGCCACGTGCACGCGCCGGTAGCCGACGAGATCGGAGTCGAGCGCGGGGTCGCCGGTGTCGACGTGGAGGACGGGCGGGTCGAGGGCGAGAAGCTTGCGCAGGCCCGCCACGACGACGATCTCGCCGATGCCGACGCGGCGGATCACCTCCGGCGAGAGCTGCTGGTTGCCGCGGCCGAAGAGCGAGCCCTGGCCGCCGGTGACGCCGACGACGAGCGTCGCGGGCTCGGTCTCGAGCAGGTCGAGGAGGTCGCCCTCGGTGACGTCGGCGGCGACGAGGCGGCCGCCGCGAACGACGTCGACGCCGAGCAGCGTCTTCTCGAAGCCGAGATGCCGTACGATGCGGCGGGTCGTCGTGCCGGGGCCGAGGACGTAGAGGCGCCGGGGGTCCATCTCGTCCGCGATGCGCGCGCAGACGCCGTCGAGGTCGAGCTCGTCGGACGCGGGGGCGGAGGCCTTCATCGCCATGATCCGCGCCGGGTCGGCGGGGACGCGGAGGACGCCGTGGAGCCGGGTTGCGATGACGCCGCGCCGGAGTGCCTCCTCGTCGACGTCGACGACCTCGGCCTCGCGCTCGCGCGGCGTCCCGGTGAGGAAGGCGGCGGCGACGTCGCCCGCGTTCTCGGGGGTCGATCCGAACACGGCCGAGTACATCTTGACGCCGGTGGGGATGCCGAGCGCGGGGACCCGCTCGTCGACCGCGTCGAGGACGTCGCGCGCGGTGCCGTCGCCGCCGGCGAAGAGGATCAAGTCGACGTCGCGGTCGGCGAACGCGCGCGCGGCGGCGCGCGTGTCCTCGGCAGTCGTTGGATCGCCGGCAGGCGGCAGCGCCTCCGTCTCGAGGGCATGGCGCGCGGCGACGTCGGCGCCGAGCGGCCC
>VGCB01000346.1 GCA_016870235.1 Actinomycetota bacterium
CGGATGGTCGGCGCGAGGGCCGTGATCGCGACGCGCGCCGCGGCGACCCCATCGCCGGCGATGGTGACGGCAGCGGTGACGCCGACGACGGCGATCTCCATCTGCCGGCGGTACTCGAGCCGTACGTAACAGCTTCCCGTGCCCGCGGCGGGCGGCGGGACGTCGATCGAGGTGAGCAGCTCGTCGGGGCGCGCCGTGGTCGTTCCGGGCCCCTCGAAGAGCTCCTCGACCCCGACCCAGCGGGTGCCGTGCGTCGAGGCGAGCGCGGCGACGGCGCCGAAGCAGATGAGCGGCCCGCCGGACTCCATCGCCGGCGAGGCGTTCATCACGTTGCCGCCGATCGTGCCCTGCGCGCGGGTCGCGTGGGAGCCGACGATCGACGAGGCGTCGGCGAGCGCGGTGAAGCGGTCGCGCACGGCGTCGCTCGCGACGATCTCCGCGTGGCTGACGAGCGCGCCGAGCTTGAGGCCACCGTCGGGTGTCTCGAGCTCCCGCAGCGCGTCGAGCCGGTGGATGGCGACGAGCGAGTCGGGCAGCGGCGCCTTGCCCTGCCGGGCTCCGACGACGAGGTCGGTGCCGCCTGCGACCGCCGTCCCGCCCGCCGCGAGCGCCGCCAGCACTTCTTCGACCGACCTGGGCGCGACGAACGTCGTCGTCATTCGACTGCTCCCGAGGCCGCCGCCCAGACGCGCTCCGGCGTCATCGGCAGCTGCCGGACGCGGTGCCCGACGACCCGCGCGATGGCATTCGCAATGGCGCCGGCGGTCGGGACGCACGGAGGCTCGCCGACGCCCTTCGAGCCCTTGGGGCCGGCGTTCGGCGTCTCCGTCTCGATCCAGGCGATGTCGATCTTCGGCGCGTCCGCGCACGTGACGAGCTTGTAGTCGAGCAGGTGCGGGTTCCGCTGGCGGCCGTCCTCGTCGAGCTGCGTCCCTTCCGAGAGCGCCTGCCCGATGCCCATGACGACGCCGCCGTAGACCTGGCCGTTGGCCCCGGCCGGGTTGAGGATGACGCCTGAGTCATGGGCGGCCGCGACCTGCAAAACGCGGGCGACCCCCGTGCCGCGGTCGACCTTGACGCGCACGGCGTGGGTGATCAGCTGCGGCGCCAGGAACGACTCCATTCCGAGCCGTCCGACGCATCCCTCCGCCGGCGCGGGCGGCGACTCGGGCAGGTCGCCCGAGCCCTTGCCGAGGATCGGCGTGCCGGTGCCGGCGAGGTCGGCGATCGAGACACTTCGGTCGGGCGAGCCCTTGACGCGGACGGCGCCGGCCGCCAGCTCGAGATCGTCCCGTGCCGCCTCGAGCTGGTCGGCGGCCATGTCGAGCAGCTGCTCGCGCACCTCGCCGGCGGCGGCGATGACGGCGCGGCCGTTGTTGAAGGTCGTCTGCGATCCGCACGAGCCCATGTCCCACGGTCCCGCGTCCGTGTCCTGATAGAGGAGCGAGAAGTCGTCGGGCTGCATCCCGAGCACCTCGGCGACGTAGACGGGCAGGGCCATCACCGAGCCGGTGCCGTTCTCCTGCGCCCCGGTGATGATGGTGCCGGTGCCGTCGCCGTTCAGCTTCACGTAGGCGCCCGAGCTGGCGGCGAACGACGGCCACCAGCCGCAGGCGACGCCGATCGCCTCGTCCTCGGGGAGCTCGGCGCCCCAGCCGATCAGGCGAGCGGCCTCCTCGAGCGTCTCCTTCATTCCCACGCGGTCGAACACCTGCCCGGTCGCGCTCGTCGAGCCCTCCTCGATCAGCGTCCGGCGGCGGAGCTCGACGGCGTCGAGGCCGAGCGCGTCGGCGAGCTCGTCCATGTGCTGCTCGAGCGCCCAGCAGACCTGCGGCGCGGTCGGGGCGCGGATCGAGCTCGACGGCTGGTTGTTCGTGTAGACGAGGAGCGACTCGACGTCGACGTTCTCGATCACGTAGGGGCCGACGGCGTGCATCGCCGCCATCTGCGCGAAGAAGCCGCCCTCGCCGCAGTAGGCGCCCTTGTCGAGCACGAGTCGCGCCTTGCGGGCGACGAGCGTCCCGTCCTTGCGCGCGCCGGTCTCGAGCTCGATCGCCATGCCCTCGCGGCGATGCTGCGGGGCGATGAACTCCTCGCGACGGCTGAAGACGAGCTTCACCGGGCGGCCGGCGGCGCGCGCGAGCGCCGCCACGTGCGCCTCGAAGTGGAAGTCGCACTTGGCGCCGAACCCGCCGCCGAGGAGCGGGACGACGATCCGAACGTCGGTCTCGGGGATCTGGAGCGTGTGCGCGACGCCACTCCGCGCTGCGTACGGCACCTGCGTCGACGACCAGATCGTGACCCGGTCGCCCGCCCACTGCGCGATGATCGCGCGCGGCTCGATCGGGACGCCCTGTACGGGATCGGTCGTGTAGCGGCCCCGGACGACGACGTCGGCGCCGGCCATCGCGGCGGCCGCGTCGCCCCGGACGATCGTGGAGCGGCCGACGACGTTGCGGTCGGACCCGAGCGCGTCGGAGCGTCCGTCGCTCTCCCAGTCGGCGTGGACGAGCGGCGCGTCGGGCGCGAGCGCCGCCTCCTGGTCGGTGAGCACGGGCAGCGGCTCGTAGTCGACCTCGATCAGCGCAGCCGCCCGCTCCGCGATCTCCTCGGTCAGCGCCGCGACGCCCGCGACGATGTCGGCCTCGAAGCGGACGATCCCCTTGGCGAAGAGATGGCGATCCTGCACCATCCCGCCGTACTTGACGTCGGGGACGTCCTCGTGCGTCACGACCGCGACGACGCCCGGGAGCGCCCGCGCGCGGGACACGTCGAGCCTCGTGATCCGCGCGTGCGTGCGGTCGGCGTAGCGGAAGCGGGCGTACGCCTGGCCGGTGAGGGTGAGGTCGGCCGTGTATCGGCCGGAGCCCGTCACCTTCTCCTTCCCGTCCGGCCGGACGAACCGCGCCGGTGTCTCGATGGCCGCCACCCTCGCTCCTCTCGCGTCGCTCGCCCCGGAAATCTACGCGACGGCGGTCATCGGCGCTGGAACGCGAGCTGGACAGAGAACGCGAGGAAGACGACCCCGGTCAGCCGCTCGATCCAGGCCCGCACCCGTGGGCGCTGGATCAGGTCTGCCGCCTTGCCGACCGCGATCGCGAGAATGGTCAGGTAGACGATGCCCAGCACGAGGAAGACGCCGGCGAGGAGCGCCGAGCGGGCGACGGCGGGGTCGTCCTTGGCGACGAACTGGGGGAGCAGCGTCGTGAACGTGGCCGCGATCTTCGGGTTGAGGAGGTTCGTCATCAGGCCCGACCGGTACGCAGCCCGGACGGACAGCGCGCGGCGCTCGGGGGCGAGGGCGACGAGCGTCCCCCGCGTGCGGAACGAGAGGACGAGCATGCGGATCCCGACGTAGGCCAGGTAGAGCGCACCCGCGACCTTGAGGACGGTGAACGCGGTCGCCGAGGCCTCGAGCAGCGCCGCGACACCGAGCGCCGACGCGGCCGTCCAGACGACGAGGCCGGTGTTGATCCCGTACGCGGCCCCGAGCGCGGCGGCGCGTCCTCCGCGCAGCCCGCTCCGGAGCACCATGGTCGTGTCGGGACCGGGAAGGATGACGAGGACGACGGCGACGCCGATCCAGGCGAGCAGCCGATCGTCGATCATCCGTGGCTCCCGTGGCTCCCGTGGCTCCCGTCGCTCGCGTGCACGGCGGGATCCTCGCACGCTCGGGCGGCGCGAGCCAGCGGCACGATTGGAACACTTTCGGTGCAGTTTCGCAACCCATCGTCACAAGGCAACACGGTAGGATCGATAACGAAGGGGAGGAGGTCGGTGGCCCAGGGACACTGGCCGTTTGGGACGATCGAGACGTGCCTCGAAGGCTGTTCGTCGCGGGCAAGCGGGGCGTCGGCCGCCGTCCCGTGCATCGCACAGGCGCCTCGTCCCCGAAGTGCGCCGGAGTGGTGAGCAGCCCTTAACGGT
>VGCB01000347.1 GCA_016870235.1 Actinomycetota bacterium
CGGCCGCGTGCCAGTCGGCGTCGACGCCGAGCTGGGAGGCCGAGAGCCGGAGCTTCCGCTCGCCGGCGACGAAGACGACGGGCTCGCGCCGCAGCCGCTCCTCGCGGGCCTCGAGGTCGCTGACGACCGCCTTCGCCTCGCGCCCCGCGACGTCCATCTCGCCGACCGTCATCCCGGCCGCGAGGCGATCGTTGGAGCCGGCGAAGCCGAAGCCGACGCTGAGCGCGACGACGAGCAGGAGGATCAGGACCGCGGCGGCACGGCGCACGAGGAACCGCGTCCTCCTCCGCCGACGGACACCCCTCCTCGTTGTCGCGTGTGTCGACACTTCGCGGCTCGACATGGTACCGGTCCCGGCCGAGAGAAGACCCGCTCAGAGGCGGTTCGGAGCAGAGATCAGGCGCGGGGGAGGAAGATCTCCTTGGCGATCACGAGCCGCTGTATCTGTGAGGTTCCCTCGTAGATCTGGAACAGCTTCGCGTCGCGCATCAGCTTCTCGACGGGGTACTCCTTCATGTAGCCGTACCCCCCGAACACCTGCACTGCGTCGCTCGTGACCTTCATCGCGGTGTCCGCGGCGAAGCGCTTGGCGAACGACGAGTACTTCGTGGCATCGCGCCCGTAGCCGGCGTCGAGCATCCACGCCGCCTGCCAGCACAGGAGCCGGGCCGCCTCGATCTCCGCAGCCATGTCCGCGACGAGGAAGCTGACGCCCTGGTTCATCGCGATCGGCATTCCGAACTGGACGCGCTGCTTGCCGTAGTCGACAGCGAGCTCGTACGCGGCCTGGGCGACGCCCACCGCCCCGACCGCGGTTCCCGGTCGCGTGAAGTCGAGCGTCTGCATCGCGATCTTGAACCCGTCGCCCTCCTCGCCGAGCCGGTTGGCGGCAGGCACGACGACGTCCTGGAAGGCGACGGCCGACGTGTCGGTCGCGCGCTGGCCCATCTTGTCGAGCTTCTTCTCGATCGTCACTCCGGGCGCGTCCATCGGGATCACGAAGGCCGAGAGCCCCTTGCGGCCCTTCGCGCGGTCGGTGGCGGCGAAGCACACGATCCACGAGGCGTGCCCCGCGTTCGTGATGAACATCTTCGAGCCGTTGACGACGTACTCGTCTCCGCGACGCTCGGCCGTCGTCTGGATGCCCGAGACGTCCGAGCCGGCGTTCGGCTCGGTCAGCCCGAAGCACCCGAGGAGGGGAGCGTCCACGAGCGGGGAGAGCCACGCGCGCTTCTGCTCCTCGGTGCCCGCGATCAGGATCGGGCCGCACGCGAGGCCGTTGGCGGCGATCGAGGTGCCGATCCCGGAGCAACCCCAGTTCAGCTCCTCCATCACGAGCATCCCGTCGAAGCACGAGAGCTCGGGCCCGCCGAGGCTCTCGGGCACGTGGAGGTTGATCAGCCCGACCTCGTGCGCCTGTGCGATCACGTCCGCGGGATGCGTGGAGTGCTCGTCGTACTCGGCGGCTCGCGGCCGGATCACGTCGCGCGCGAACTCGCGCGCAAGCTGACGCAGCGCCTTCTGCTCGTCGCCCAGGGCGAACGACACGCCCCCCGCCGTCCCCAACGTCATCATCGCCAACGGAGCCCTTTTGGATTGACTGACCAGTCAATCGAAGTGTAGCCATCCCGACAGAGAACGCAAGTTCCCGCCGCCGGCCGGCGGCGCGCACCCGCCCCGGGGCACGGGTAGGGTCGTGCGCATGCCCGAAGCGCCTCCGACCGTCGCCCTCGACGCCGTCGGCGTGTGGCGATGGCACGCCCAGTCGGGGACGCGCATCGCCTTGCTCCGCGACGTCGGCTGGCGCATCCTCCCGGGCGAGTGCTGGGCGCTTCTCGGCCCGAACGGCGCCGGCAAGACGACGCTGCTCACCGTCCTCGGAGCCGTCGACTTCCCGAGCGAGGGGACGGTCGAGCTCCTCGGCAGGACGCTCGGCCGCACGGACGTCCGGCGGCTCCGCGAGGAGATCGGCTTCGTCGACACCCGCGCCGCGCTGCGGTTCGACCCGGCGCTGACGGTCGAGGAGGTCGTCCGCACGGGCGCGACCGGCACGATCGGCTACTTCCTCGACCGGATGACGCAGGGAGACCTGATGCGGGCCGACGACCTCGTCGCCACGTTCGGCCTCGGCGTGCTCGCGAAGCGCCGGTTCGCGCTCTGCTCGCAGGGGGAGCAGAAGCGTGCGCTGATCGCGAGGGCGCTCGTGGCGCGGCCACGCCTCCTCCTCCTCGACGAGCCCGGCGCCGGGCTCGACCTCCCCGGCCGCGAGACCTTGCTGACCGCCCTCGACCGGCTTGTCGAGCGCGAGCCCGAGCTGGCGCTCGTGATGACGACGCACCACGTCGAAGAGCTCCCCGCCTCGACCACCCATGCCCTCCTCCTTCGCGGCGGCGAGGTCGTCGGCAGCGGGCCGGCGCCGGTGACGATGACGTCCGAGTCCCTCTCGACGTGCTTCGGCCTCCCGCTCCGTGTCGAGCAGGCGGGCGGCCGGTGGCGCGCGGTCTCGACCGCATAGGCGCAGAGATCGATGCACGACGTCGCGTTTTTCTATAGACTTTTTCTATAGATTTCAACGACAGTGTGACCTGGAGGAGCCCGTGAGCCACGCAACCGCCACTGCCCCCGCGGCGATCGATCCATCCGACTTCGTCGGCGTCGACGCCCTCCTCTCCGAGGAGGAGCGCGCCGTCCGCGACACCGTCCGCCGGTTCGTGCGCGAGCACGTCCTCCCCGAGGTCGGCGACTGGTTCGACCAGGGGATCCTCCCGCGCGAGGTGGTGGCCGAGGTCGCGAAGCTCGGCCTCTTCGGCATGCACCTCGACGGCTACGGCCTCCCCGGCGCAAGCGCCGTCCAGTACGGGCTCGCCTGTCTCGAGCTCGAGGCGGGCGACTCGGGCATCCGCAGCGCCGTCTCCGTCCAGGGCTCACTGGCGATGTTCCCGATCTGGAAGTGGGGCTCGGAGGAGCAGAAGGAGCGCTGGCTCCCGGGCATGCACGCCGGCGACCTCATCGGCTGCTTCGGGCTGACGGAGCCCGACGCGGGCTCCGACCCCGGAAGCATGCGCACCCACGCACGCCGCGACGGCTCCGACTGGATCCTGAACGGGGCGAAGATGTGGATCACGAACGGCACGATCTCGGACGTCGCCGTCGTCTGGGCGCGCACCGACGCCGGCGAGATCAAGGGCTTCCTCGTCGAGAAGGGCATGCCCGGGTTCTCGGCCCCGCTGATCCACAAGAAGATCTCGCTGCGGGCCTCGGTCACCTCGGAGCTCGTCCTCCAGGACGTGCGCGTGCCCGAGGAGAACGTCCTCCCGGGCGCCTCCACCCTCCGGGGCCCGCTCTCGTGTCTCAACGAGGCGCGCTACGGGATCGTCTGGGGCGCCGTCGGCGCCGGCCGCGCCTGCATGGAGGCGGCGATCGAGTACGCAAAGGAGCGGATCGTCTTCGGGAAGCCGATCTCGGCCTACCAGCTGACGCAGCAGAAGCTCGCGGAGATGGCGCTCGAGGTCAACCGCGGCCTCCTGATGTCGCTCCATCTCGGCCGGATGAAGGACCAGGGGACCCTCCAGGCGGAGCACGTCAGCCTCGGCAAGTTCGGCAACGTGCGCGGCGCTCTCGAGATCGCGCGGTCCGCCCGCTCGATCCTCGGCGGCAACGGGATCACGCTCGAGTACCCGGTGATCCGCCACATGAACAACCTCGAGTCGGTCTTCACCTACGAGGGCACGCACGAGGTGCACACGCTGATGATCGGCAACGCGCTCACCGGGGTCAGCGCATTTCGCTAGTACTCGTGCCCGGAAATATGTTCCGGATGGGTTGAAGGAGTCCGGGGCCTGGGCGCGAATGGTGTGCGTGGTGGCGAGCCGGTATGGGATCGTGTTGGAGGAGCGGGTCGAGCGTG
>VGCB01000348.1 GCA_016870235.1 Actinomycetota bacterium
CCTCCCGCGGCGGCAGGCCCTCGGCGAGCGCGGCGGCGGACGCGCACACGAGCCCACCTGCGGCGAGCACGTCGAGCGCTCGAGCGCGCTCCCCCAGGAGGTGCGGCGGCGGCTGTAGGCCGGAGTCGTGACGGACGCCGCGGCTCGGGAAGAGCGCAGTCGTCCCCGAGCCGGTGAACCAGGAGACGGCATCGGCGGCATCCCGCGCGTCCGCGTCCTCGGGCAGAAGGACGAGGAGCGGACCGCCGAGCTCGCCGTGGAGCGCGGCAAGGACGAGCGGGAGCAGCGGCTCGGAGACACGTGCCCGGCCCGGCAGGGCGGCGGCGAACGTGCGGAAGCGCTCGCTGCCAGCGAGGCGGTGGACGAGCTGTGCGAGCGGCGACGGGTCCATGCGACAGGCGGGGCCTCGCCCCGCCGGGCCATGGTAGAGGCTCAGCCCGCCGAGGCTGCCGGGGTGTTGAACCGGCGCTGGGTCTCCTCCAGGCCGTGCTCGCAGAGGGCCTCGACGGCGTCCGCCGACCGGGCGACGATCGCGTCGGCGTCGTCGGCCGGGTCGAACGGCGAGAGGACGTAGTCGGCTACGGGCCGCGGGTCGCCCCGGCCGGGCCGGCCGACGCCGATCCGGAGGCGGAGGAAGTCGTTCGAACCGATCGTCCTCGCGATCGAGCGGAGCCCGTTGTGGCCGGCGAGCCCGCCGCCCGCGCGGGCCTGGAGGCGGCCGCAGTCGAGGTCGACCTCGTCGTGCACGACGAGGAGCTGCTCGACCGGCACCTTGAAGAACGCGCGCGCGGGGCCGACGGAGCGCCCGGAGTCGTTCATGTACGTCTCGGGGGCGAGCAGCGCGACCCGTGCGCCGGCGACGCGGAGCTCCGAGAGCCGGCCGCTGAACTTCCCCTTGAACGAGCCGCCGTGGCGACGGGCGAGCTCGTCGACGACCATCCAGCCGACGTTGTGCCGGTCGGCCGCGTGCTCCCGCCCGGGATTCCCGAGGCCGACGACGAGAAGATCGAGCGTCGAGGCAGGCTCGCCCCGACGGAGGAGGCCCATGGCCGGGCGCTACTCCGACGTCTCGTCCGTGCTCTCGGCGTCGGCAGCCTCGGCGGCGCCTCCCGCCTCGGTCTCGCCGGTCTCGCCCTCGGCCTCCTCGTCGGCGGCGCCCGTCGTCATGCCGCGCGGGATCGAGCAGGTCGCGAGGACGGTGCCCTCCGGATCGTCGAGGAAGAGGATCCCCTCGATCGGCGGCACGTCTGAGAGCCGGAGGGAGGAGCCGATGTCGAGGTCGGAGACGTCGACGGCGATGTGGTCGGGCATCGCCGTCGGCAGCGCCTCGATGCGCAGGTGGCGGACGACGCTCTGCACCTGGCCGCCGAGCTTCGAGCCGCGCGCCTCACCGACGAGCTGGACGGACACGGTGGCCTGGATCGGCCGGTCGAGCCGTACCTCGTGGAAGTCGACGTGCGTGAGGGTGCCGCGCACCGGATGGCGCTGGAACTCCTTGACGACAACGTGCCGGGGCTTCTCGCCCTGGATCACGACGTCGAAGATCGCGTGGAGGCCTGACGGCCCCGAGAACGCGGCGCGGAGCTCCCGCTCGCCGACCGCGATCGCGCGCGGCTCACCGCTGCCGTAGACGACGCCCGGGACGACGCCGGAGCGCCGGAGCCGCCCGACGTTGCGGGTGCCGCGCTGGTCGGCGGTGCGCTCGGAGACGGGGAGGGTGACGCGGTCGGTCGACATCGGCGGAGAATCGTAGCGGAGGAGACACGAGCTGCGCGTCGACCGGCGGCTGCCTACTCGGCGATCCCTCGCCGGCCAACCCGAGGAACGGCCCGGCCTTCGGCTATCCGGACAGCTGGTAGAACTGCCAGAAGTCGTTCTCGATCGGGAGCCGCCTCACCTCTGCGAAGCCGGCCTCGCTGGCATAGCGTTCGACCGTGGCGGCTCGCATCACCGTTCCGGTCCCGGCGGCGCCCTCGCCGACCATGCCGACCGGGAGGCAATGGAGGACGCTCACCGCGTAGTGGGTTAGGAGGGATCCGGGGTCGGCAAGACGATGCTCGCCGTCTGCCTGGCCCGCAAAGCCGCCGAAACCGGCTACCGCGTCTACTACACCTCAGCGTCCGATCTCGCTGCCCGCTGCCACCGCGCCGCCCTCGAAGGCCGCTGGCACACCGCAATGCGCTTCTACTGCGGCCCCGCCGTCCTCGTGATCGATGAACTTGGCTATTTGCCGATGCAAGCCGAAGCCGCCGCCGCCCTGTTCGAGGTCGTGCAACGCCGCTACCTCAAAGGCTCGATCATCCTCACCACCAACCGCGGCATCCCCAGCTGGGGACAGATCTTCGACGACCCCATGATCGCCGCCGCCATGCTCGACCGCCTCCTCCACCGCAGCGTCGTCGTCCAGATCGACGGCGACAGCTACCGCATGCGCGCCCACCACGCCAGAAGCGAGAACCTCAGACGTGACCTGCTCCCCGGCGGTGTTGACAGCCTAGGCCGCTGATTTCTGTGGTTGTGGATCCTGCCAGGTGTGCCGTACCTCCATCGGCGTTCGGTAGTTGAGCCCGCTGTGCGGGCGGTGGTGGTAGCGGTTCACGTAGCCGCCGATCCCCTTGATCGCGTCGTCGAGCGTCTCGTACTCGTTCAGCCACACCTCCCGCTCCTTGAGCTTGCCGAACCAGGACTCGATGAACGCCTGGCTCTCGGGGTCGCGGTAGCCGCCGCGGCGATGGCGGATCCCGAGATCGGCGAGCCGGGCGCGGAAGCGACGGGCGGTGAACTGGCTGCCGTTGTCCGTCCCGAGCGTGAGCCCGTCGGCCTTCGTGATCGCGTGGGCAGCGACGGCCTGGTCGATCACGGCGATCGCTTCGTCGGCCCTGCACCTGAGGGACAGCTGCCAGCCGACGATCTCGCGGGTGCAGCAGTCGATGATCGCGATCAGGTATGTCCAGCCGTGCTCGGCCACCCAGACCGAGGTCATGTCCATGTGCCACAACTGGCCGGGGCGTTCGACCTGGAAGAACCCCGGCCGCTTGCGGCGCTCGAGCGGACGACGGCGTTGGATCAGGTTCCGCTCCCGCATCACCCGCAGCACCCGCTTACGGTTCACGGCCTGGCCGAGCCTGCGGCACACGAACGCCGTGACCATCCGGTAGCCGTCCGTCTGGTTCGCCTCGGCCTCGGCGACGATCGCCCGTTCGACCGGATCGGTGACCGGCTGGCGTTGCGGCACGACCCTGGGCTTCGGTACCCGGTAGAGGGCCTGCCGGCTGATCTGCAAGACGCGCGCCACCGCCGCCACCGCATACCCCTTGGCGACCAGCTCGCGAGACCGGGCGACGCGCTCGTTCACTCCCAGCCTCGCAATGCTTCCCCCGCGATCTCGAGCTCATACGTCTTGCGACCCAACGCCCGCTCGAGCTCCGCGATCTTCCGCCTGAGCTCCTTGTCGCCCTGGCGGTCCTCCTTCCCCGCGAGAGCGGCCCGGCCGCCCTCCAACAGCTTGTCCCGCCAGCTATAGAACAGCGTGTCCGAGATCTGATGCTCCCGGCACACCTCCTTCACCGACCTGTCCCCGCGGATCCCGGCCAGCACGATCGCGAGCTTCTGCTCCGCCGTCCAGCTCCTGTACTTGCGCTGCTCGCTCAACCTGTCTCCTCCATCTTGGTCGAGCGGCCCACGATGGCCGGACCGCCGGACAGCTCCCTCCGGGGGCTACGCCCCCTCCGGGAACTGCCCGGCGACCAAGTCACCTACCTGTCAACACGAGACCGGGGAGCGGGGCAGGGCCTCCACATCGTCATAATTGTAGGAGTAACTCCGAAATGTTGTGTCACCCTCCAGTGCGACGTGTGTAGCCTGAGAGCATGATGTCGCTGCGGGAGCGCAACC
>VGCB01000349.1 GCA_016870235.1 Actinomycetota bacterium
ACCATCGGCACCTGACCAGACGACCACACACACCCCCCCGCGACCCGCCCACCACCACCAGCAACCACAAGCGGTGGATTCAGGTTCAGCCAGACGGCTCCCCGCCTGCCGCAGCGAACCCGCCGGCGAGCAGCCGGAACGCCTCGTCCAGCTGGAGGAGGAGATCGCCTCCGCGCATGATCCAGCGCTGGTACGTCGCCTTCGAGGCGCCGAGCGCGGCCTGAGCGACGAGCTGGGGCACGAGGTCGTCGGGCGCGCCGCCGGTGCGACGAGCGACGAACTCCGCGATCACGGCGCACCACTCGTCGTAGCGGAGCGCCGAGTGCGCCTGCAAGGCGGGCACGCTCGTGATCAGCGTCATCCGGATCCGCAGCCGCGGCAGCTCGTCGGCGCCGTAGTCGTTGAACGCGACGACACCGCGCCGGATCACGTCCATCAGCGGCTCCTCCGCAGGCGCCGTCGCGAGCATCGCGCGCAGGCGCTCGAGATGCTCGCTGAACGCGCCCCACACGAGGTCGTTCTTCGACGGGTAGTAGCGCAGCAAGGTGCGCCGGCTGACGCCGACCGCCGCAGCCACGTCGTCGAGCGTCGTCTCCTCGAAGCCGCGGCGCGCGAAGAGCTCGAGCGCGACGACCGACACCTCCTCGCGGCTCGCCCGCGGCGGTCGCCCACGTGCCGTTCTCACCTCTGTCCGAATATTTGACACCGAGTGCCGAAAAGGGTAGACATCGGCGAGCACCTCCGGGAGGACGACGATCGACGGCCCACGCGACCCAACGCTATCCGGCAGCGAGCAGGCGTTCGACGCGGAGCGCCCGTATGCTCTCCACCCGCAGGTCGCGATCCGGCCCGAGCCGTTCGGCGGCCTCGCCTACAACTACGAGAGCCGCCGACTGACGCTGATCACGGCGCGCCCGCTCGTCGACGTCGTTCACGCGCTCGCCGACCATCCGACGGCGCGGGCGGCCGTCACGGCGCACGTCGCGGCACCGGACCACGGACGCTACGAGACGGCGCTCGCCACCCTCTACGACTCCGGGGTGATCCGTGCCCGCTGACGCGCCGCCACGTCCGGCGCGGCGGCCGCTCGCCGACCGCCTCTCCGAGGGCCTCGCCGCGCCCATCTGCCTCACGTGGGAGCTCACCTACGGCTGCAACCTCGCGTGCATCCACTGCCTCAGCTCCTCGGGCCGCCGCGACCCGCGCGAGCTGACGACGGCCGAGGCGCGCCGGGTGATCGACGAGCTCCACGACCTCCAGGTCTTCTACGTCAACATCGGCGGCGGCGAGCCGATGATCCGCCCCGACTTCTTCGAGCTCGTCGAGCACGCGGTCGAGCGGCGGGTCGGCGTCAAGTTCTCCACCAACGGCACGCGCATGACCCCGGCCGCGGCGGAGCGGGTCGCGGCGATGGACTACGTCGACGTGCAGATCTCGATCGACGGCGTCGACGCCGAGACGAACGACCGCGTCCGCGGGCCCGGCTCGTACGCGGCGGCGCGCCAGGCGATGGACGACCTCGCCGAGGCGGGGATGCGCGGGTTCAAGATCTCCGTCGTCGTCACACGGGAGAACGCGGACACGCTCGACGGGTTCGAGGCGCTCGCGGCGGAGTACGGCGCGGAGCTGCGGCTGACCAGGCTCCGTCCCTCGGGACGCGGCGCCGACACGTGGCATCTGCTCTACCCCACCCAGGAGCAGCAGGTGCGCCTGTACCACTGGCTCCGCGCGCGGCCCGGCGTGCTCACCGGCGACTCGTTCTTCCACCTCTCCGCCCTCGGTGAGCCGCTGCCCGGGCTCAACCTCTGCGGCGCCGGACGGGTCGTCTGCCTGATCGACCCGGTCGGCGACGTCTACGCCTGCCCGTTCGTGCTCCACGAGCAGTTCCGGGCAGGCTCTGTTCGCGACCCGGGCGGCTTCGCCCACGTGTGGCGCGCGTCCGACCTCTTCACCGAACTGCGGCAGCCGCAGTCGGCCGGGGCGTGCGCGTCGTGCGGGAGCTTCGACGCCTGCCGGGGCGGCTGCATGGCGAGCAAGTTCTTCACCGGGCTTCCGCTCGACGGGCCCGACCCCGAGTGCGTCCACGGGCACGGCGAGAGAGCGCTGGAGCTCCGCCGCTCGCTGCCGCTCGTGAAGCCGCACCCCGGGCCGGGGCACTCGCGGCGGGCGCGGTCGACGCCGTCCGCGTGACCGACCTCGCGCCGCTCCTCGAGCCGATCGCGCTGGGCTCGCGCACGGCGCCGTGCCGCGTCATGTTCGGCCCCCATGTCATGAACATGGGCCGTGGCCGCTCGCTCTCCGACCGGCACGTCGCCTACTACGCCCGCCGGGCGCGGGCCGGGTGCGGCGTCGTCGTGACCGAGACCGCCTCCGTGCACGAGTCCGACTGGCCGTACGAGCGGGCGCCGCTCGCCGCGGAGTGCGGCGACGGCTGGACGGCGATCGCGGAGGCGTGCAGCGGGGCCGTCGTCCTCGCGTCGATCGGCCACGCGGGCGGGCAGGGCTCGTCGGCCTTCAGCCGGGCGGCGATGTGGGCGCCGTCCGGCGTCGCCGAGGTGAACGCCCGCGAGCTGCCGAAGGCGATGGAGGAGGACGACGTCGAGGCGGTCGTCCGCGGCTTCGGCGAGGCGGCGGCGATCGCGGCCGAGGCGGGCATGGACGGCGTCGAGGTGAACGCCGGCCAGTGGAGCCTCGTCCGGCAGTTCGTCTCGGGCCTGACGAACCACCGCGGCGACGCGTGGGGCGGCGACCGGCTCCTCTTCGCTCGTCGCGTGCTCGAGACGGTGCGACCGGCCGTGGGCGACGGCGTCCTCGGCCTGCGTCTCTGCGTCGACGAGCTGGCGCCGTGGGCGGGGATCACGCCCGACTCGGCGGTCGCGATCGCTGAGGAGCTGGCGCCGCTCGTCGACTACCTCGTGCTCGTCCGCGGCTCGATCTACAGCGGGCCTGCGACCCGACCCGACGGCCACGAGCCGCCCGGCTTCAACCTCGCCGCGACCGCCGCGATCCGCGCGACCCTCGGAGGCGCCGTCCCCGTCTTCGCGCAGGGCTCGATCGTCGACCCGGCGATGGCCGCGGCGGCAGTGGCTGACGGGACGGCGGACGGGGTCGAGATGACGCGCGCGCAGATCGCCGACGGCGAGCTGGTCGAAAAGCTCCGCGCAGGTCGCGCCGCCGAGGTGCGACCGTGCGTCCTCTGCAACCAGGAATGCCAGGTGCTCGATGGCCGGAACCCGATCGTCACCTGCGTCGGCGACCCGCGGAGTGGGCACGAGACGGTCGATCCGGCGCTCGACGGCGACCGGGTGCCGTCGCTCGACGTCCGCATCGTCGGCGGCGGCCCGGCCGGGCTCGAGGCGGCGCGCGTCGCTGCGCTTCGCGGGCATCGGGTGACGCTCGTCGAGGCGCGCGACCGGCTCGGCGGACGGCTGCGCGAGGCCGCGCTCCTACCCGGCCGCGAGCGGCTGGCGCTCCTCGCCGACTGGCTCGAGGCGGAGTGCGTGCGCCTCCACGTCGAGATCCGCCTCGGCTCGCCCGGCGGCTGCGGCGGCGAGGCGAGCATCCTCTGCACCGGCAGCGTCGAGGGCAGGCGGACGTTCGCGGAGGAGCCGGGCGCGCCGACGGTGCTCTCCGCCGCGGCGCTCCTCGAGAGCACGGGCGACGGCGCCCTGCCGGACGAGGGGCCCGCGGTCGTCTGGGACCCGATCGGCGGGCCGATCGGCGTCGGCGTCGCGGAGCTCCTCGCCGGCCGGGGCATCGAGACGACGCTCGTGACCCCCGACCAGATCGCAGGGACGCTCCTCTCGCTGAGCGGCGACCTCGTCGTCGCGAACCAGCGTCTCCGCCGCGCGGGCGTCGCGATCGTCCGCCGGGCCGTGCTCCGCGCAGTCGG
>VGCB01000350.1 GCA_016870235.1 Actinomycetota bacterium
CGCGGCTCGCGGTGCCGCAGCCGTCCTTTTTTGCGTCGCCTCGACGAGCAGGACTCCCTCCTGCGCCGCGCGCACCCGATCGGTGTCCATTCCGTGCCTCCTCGGTCTCGAGAGCGGGATCAGCCGAAGATCGGGCCGATCCCGGGATAGCGGGCGATGAGCTGCTGGCGGATCTGCGCGAGCGTGCGGGGCGGGCCGCCGGGGATCGGCTCGTCGGGCGAGCCGAAGCGCGTGTCGAGCGCCATCTCGCGGCCCCAGGCGATCACGGGCTCGTACTCGGCGAGCAGCGTGATCTGGTCGACCCAATCCGTGCGGCCGTAGATGACGTCGCCGCCGATCATCACGAGCTGCACCCACGACGGATAGGCGGCGACGACGTTGTCGTACGGGTCGGCGTGCTGCCGCTGCAGGACGACGAGATCCGCCGGCCGGCCCGGCTCGAGGCGCCCGAGCTTGTCCTCGAGGCCGGCGATCGCCGCCGCGTCCGAGGTCACCATCGCCACGAGCTGCTGTGAGGAGACGTCGCATCCCTGCCGGGCGAGGCAGCGCTGCGCGATCTTGAGCTCGTGCAGGAGGCTGGGGCTCCCGGACGGCATCCAGTCGGCGCCGAGCGCGACCTGCAGCCCGGCGTCGAGCGCCGCTTTGACATCCGTCGTCTCGTCGTACAGGTGCAGGTTCGACTGCGGCGACCAGACGAGCTTGCCGCCCACCGACGCGAGCTGGTCGAAGTGCTCGCGCGAGAGCGCCGTGCCGTGGATCGCCACGGTCGCGGGCCCGAAGAGCGGCGACTCGGAGAAGCGCCTGAACTCCGAGACCGACGCCCTGTTCCCTCGCTGCCCCTCGGCAAGGTGGACGTAGTGCGCCTTGACGGCGCCGCTCGCGATCCCCCTGCGGATGCTCTCGATCTCCCGATCCTGGAGGCGGTCGAAGTCGACGGTGCTGCGTGCCACCTGCTGACCGAAGACGAGGAGGTCGACGTTCCGGACGAGCGCCTCCGCCTTCTTCGGGTAGTCCTTCGAGGCGCCCTGGATCGCGGTGACCCCGCCGACGGCCGCGCGCACCTCCGCGTAGCGCGTCATCGCCTTCTTCACGGAGGGCAGCGTGCCGTTCTTCGTCAGCGTGTCCCAGGGGTCGCGCACGAGCTGCCCGTAGATGTCGCTGCCACGCCACTGCTGCCGGTTGATGAAGGTCTTCGGCGGCTCCCACGGAGCGAAGATGTTGAACTCGGGATGGCCGTGGAGGTCGATGAGGCCGGGCAGGATGACCCCGTCGGTGTCGATCGTGCGGACGCCCGACGGCTTCCGCGTCGCGATCTCCTCGATCGTGCCGCCGACCTCTTCCGCCGCGACCAGCAGATCGTCGGCTACGTCGAGTGCCATCCCGACGTTGCAACCGCCTTCGAGAAGCTGTCGGCCTACGAGGCGAACGTCCGCTGGGCCGCCTGGTTCGAGGACGTGATCGTCGAGCTCGTCGACGAGGACGGCAACCTCTTCCTCATGGACGAGGTCTGGCACCTGGACTGAGCCTGGAGCCACCGCGCCGCGCGAAACGGCTGGCAGACGAGCCCACCGACGCTCCGAACAGAACCGCGGGCAGCCAGAAGAGAGCGTGTCCGATCCACATCCCCGTGGTGAAGATGTCGAGCATCACGTCGTTCGCGTCGACGAAGTCCCTCGGCGGGTCGGCGTCGAGGATGAAGACGCCGTGACGCTTCATCCACACCTCGCCTTCGACAGCGAGGACTCCGAACAGGCAGGCGAAGCTCACCGCCCCTGCGATCGAACCGGTCGAGAGCCCGCCGCGGAACGACGCGGTCACGAAGCCCGCGATCAGCGAGACGACGAGGAGGACGAGCGCCGGGATCGGCACCGTCACCGCCAGGACTCCGGGGCGACCGTCCGCGAGTTGTAGCCGGGAAGCCGCCGTCGTCGCTGCGGCGACGGCAAGGCCGGCCCCGAAGACCAGACCGAGACGGAGGCCGAGCCCTTTCGAGAATGCAGCCCAAGCCGCGCTCCGCGCGAACTGCCGCCTGACGTCGGGGTCCTCGATCGCAGCGAGCTCCGCCTGCATCGCCGCTCCCCATTCGCTTCGGTGCGAAGGCAGCCCGATCGTGGCGAGGGCGAGAAGCCGCTCGGATCCGTCCCGGAGCCTCGACCTCATGCTCCCACCGGTCTGACGGTCGGGCGGCCCCCTGCTTCATCCTCCGCCGCACGATCGACGCGAACCTGGGCCAGGAAGGCCCACCCCGCGGAGGAGAGCCGGTAGAGATGACGCGGCGGTCGGCCGGGCCGGGGAACCTGCTCCCAGACCGTCTCGAGCAGGCCTCGCTCGGAAAGCCGGATCAGGATCGGGTACACGGTGCCCGCCTTGATCCCGAGCGTCCTGCACAGGTCGTAGCCGTGAGCCCAGCCGGTCCCGTGGCGTGCCAGCTGGTCGAGCAGTGCGACCGTCTGCGGAGATGGGCGTCGCGTCCGCCTGGTCATAACTCTATCTCTATCGATTTGTCGGAGTCAGGTCAAGAGCGTCGCGGCCGGGAGGCTCGGGGTCACAGGGCGTCCTTCTGCGCTGGTATCGGTTCCAGCGCCACGGTGATCGCCCACCGGAGGGCTCTGCACGCGTCCGGTCAGGCCCGCGCGACCTGGTAGGCGAGCACGAGGTGGCTCGCGCCCGGCTCGTCGCCGGTCCCGAAGCGCACGGCGACGTAGAGTCGCGACGTCGGCGCGTCGAAGACGGCGCCCGTGACGAGGTTGCGGGGCATGTCCGACCAGCCCGGGAGCGGGTCGGGGAGGCCCGGGACGCGGACGCGCCAGGAGCGCGCCGGCTGGATCTGCCACTGCTTCCGCCGCCCGGCGGCGACGCGCGCGAGGTCGGCAGGGTCGTAGACGAACCACCAGTGGGCCGCCTTCTCGGCGTTGAGGGTCGAGGTCTCGTACCACGTCCTCCCTATGCTCATCGTCGGCAGGAAGAGGACGCCCTCGACGGCCGGCGTGTCGATCCAGACGCCGCTCTGCGCGAGCGTGTCGGTCCAGCTCCACCAGCCCTTGCCTCCCCTCGGGTTCCACCCGTCGAACTCCGTGCGGTACCCGGGGTCGCGCTCGGCGCGCCACGGCGCCGTGTACGCCTTCGCGTTGAACGGGTAGCCGACGAGGGGCGTCATCGGCACGGTGCCGCCGCCCGCCGTGAGGTCGTCGGGAGAGAACGCCGCGAGCGCCGGCCCCATCGAGACGGGGCCCACGGTCGCGATCGAGAAGTAGCCGCCGAACCCGGCCGCGAGCCTGCGCCCCTGGCACCAGCGATCGGCGAACGCGCGCGGCACGGCGAGAAGACCGCCGAACGCCATCTTCGAGCTCCGCCCGCGGAGGCGCCACGGCCCCGACGCGGAGACGCGGCCGGAGACGTCGACGAGCCGCGAGGCGCCGATGCACGGGTCGTTCGCGGAGACGGTGTTGTAGCCGTCCCCGTACGTCCAGAAGAGCGCCCGCGCCGGCTCGTCCCAGTAGAGGCCGAGGACGCCGCTGGACCTGCCCGCGGGCGGATCGAGGAGCCGGCGGCCGCCGTACACGTCGCCCCAGAGCCGGACGACGCGCGCCTCGCTGTAGGGAGGCTTCGTCGTCAGGCGCGGCATCTCGACCTCTTACACCTCGCCGCGGATCGCCAGCGAGAAGAAGCGGACGCTCCCTCCGACGCGTCGCAGCGCGAGCCCGTTGCCCCAGGCCGCGTCGAGCCCCTCGACTGCCGCGGGCATGCGGAACGCGCCGATCAGCTCGACATCGCCGGGCGCGAGGAGCCGCTTGGCCCTCGTCGCGTCAGCCGTCGGCCTCGCCGCGCGCGCGGCGCCCGCCGTCCCGACGATCCCGATCAGGCCGCCGGCCCCGAGCC
>VGCB01000351.1 GCA_016870235.1 Actinomycetota bacterium
TGCCGGTGAAAGCGGCCGAGAACACCACCCGGGCGGCCAGCAGCGACCAGAGGTCGACGGCAACGGCGTGCCCGAGGGCCGACAGCGCCAGGAGCCCGATCGAGATCATCGTGATCTGTCGCGACCCGAATCGGTCCGCGAGGCTGCCGAGCGGCATCGCCATCACGAGCTGCGTCGCACCGGTCGCGAGGAAGAGGATGTCGCGCTCGGTCCCCGACAGCCCGAGGTCGTCGCGGAACGTCGGCGCGAGCGCGAAGAACGAGAACATGTTCACGTTCGCGATCACCGCGAACGCGTACGCGGGGACGGCGACCGGGACGGTCGGCCGCGGTCGCCGGGCGCCTCTCACGGTCGGAGCCTATTCGGCTGCGTGTGACTGCGACGCCGGACAGGTCCCCGTCGCGATACTCCGCTTCATCGTGCTGTCGCTGCCACGGATCCGACCGCTCAGCCCGCTCAGAATCGCACGCGCATGGACGTAGCGATTCTCGGCATTGCCATGAGCGACTTCGCCCCGCGGCCGGAGCTGCCGCCGTCGGAGGTCGTCTACCCGGTCGTCAAGGCGGCGCTCGCGGATGCCGGCATCTCGATGGACGACCTCGAGTCGATCGTCAGCTGCTCGCAGGACATCTACGACGGCCGCACGATCTCGAGCATGGGCGTCAACGAAGTGATCGGCGGCTACCTGCGCAGCGAGTCGAAGGTCGCCGGCGACGGACTGCTCGCGCTCATGTACGGCGCCGCGCGGGTCGCGTCGGGCGAGTACGACCTCACGCTCGTGATCGCGCACTGCCTCGAGTCGATCGGGAACCCGCACGCGGTCACGAACGGCTCGTTCGACCCCTACGTCCAGCGACAGCTCGGCATCGACAGCACGGTCGCGGCTGCTCTGCAGGCGTCCGCCTTCTACGCGCGGGGCGGTCTCGGGCCCGATGACGCTGCCGAGGTGTCGGCGCGCGCGTCGGCGAAGGCGGTCGCGAATCCACGAGCCTTCCGTTCGAAAGCACACACCGCGGCTGATGTCGCCGCGAGCCCCGTCGTGTGCGGGCCGCTCCGTGAGCTCGACGGCACGCCGATCACCGACGGTGCGGTCGCGCTCGTCCTCGCCGGCCCGAACCGAACGGGCGATCGCCCCGTCTGGCTCCGGGGCATCGGCACCACGACCGACACCTTCTGGACCGATCGCGACCTCACGAGCGTCGATGCCCTCCGCGGCGCCGACGCGCGCGCGTCGAAGCTGGCGGGCCTGACGGCCGCCGACTGCGACGTCGTCGAGAGCGCGTCCCGCTGGGCGCACGAGCAGCTCATGCACCTGCCCGCGCTCGGACTCGATCCACATGCCGACGTCAACCCTTCGGGCGGACAGCTCGGCGGTTGCCCCGTCACCGTGGTCGGGCTTGCACGCGCCGCCGAGGCTGCACTCCTGATCCGCGAGGGTGCGACAAACGCGCTTGCTCACGCGCCGAGCGGCATTGCGAATCAGCAGCATGCCGTCGCCTACCTGTCGAAGGAGCGTCGCTGATGCCCGAGGTTGCGATCGTCGGCACCGGCCAGACGAAGCATGCGCCGAAGCGCCCGGACGTGAACATCCCGGAGATGCTGCGCGAGGCGGTCGACCGCGCGCTCTCCGACGCCGGGGTCACGTTCGCCGAGATCGACGCCGTCTGTTTCGGCAACATGGATCTGTTCGAGGGGCTCGCCCAGAACGAGCACTGGCTCGCCTCGACGTTCGGCGCCGAGGGCAAGCCACTCGTCAAGTTCAACACGGGCGGCACGGTCGGCACCTCGACGGCGATGGGCGCCTACTACTTCGCGAAGGCCGGCCTCTACGAGCGCGTCCTCGTCTGCGGCTTCCAGAAGCAGGCGGAGGGGAACTCGCAGGGCGCGATCACGACCGTGGGCGACCCGATCTGGGAGCGGCCGATGATGGCCGGCGCGATCGGCAACCACGCCGTGATGGCGAGCACCTACGCGGCCGACTCCGGGATCACGGAGGAGCAGGCGGCGAAGGTCGCGGTGAAGGCGCGCCGCAATGCGTGCCTCAACTCGAACGCCCATCTGCAGCTGCCGGACATCACGGTCGAGGACGTGCTCGCCTCGAAGACGCTCGCCTACCCGATCCGCATGCTCGACATGTGCCCGACCTCGAACGGCGCCTGTGCGGTCGTGATGGCGGTCGACGGCGTCGCCCAGAAGCTCGCTGCCCGGCCGGCGTGGGTGGCGGCGGTCGCGGGCGCGCACGACCAGACGTTCCAGGGCGACAGCCCCAAGCGCATGTCCGAGATGCGCTCGCTGATTCAGGTGCGGAAGAAGCTCTACGACAAGATGGGCATCACCGATCCCGTCAAGCAGTTCGACGTCGCCGAGATCTACGAGCCGCAGACCTATGCCGAGCTCGCGATGTGCGAGAACCTCCTCTTCTGCCCGCCCGGCGGCGGCGGCGCGTTCATCGACTCCGGCATCCCGTACATGGACGGCGAGCTGCCGGTGAACCCGTCCGGCGGCGTGCTCTCGACGAACCCGATCGGCGCCACTGCTCTGATCCGGGTCGCGGAGGCGGCGATGCAGGTGATGGGCCGCGCCGGCGACCATCAGGTGAAGCCGGACGTCCGTATGGCGCTCGCGACCGGCTACGGCGGCAACGCCTGGACGGACGCGATGATCCTCACCTCGGAGCGGCCGTCGTGAGCCGTCGAATCACGTGCGCGGGGGTCGTGGGGGGCAGCGCGTGACCGAGCTGCGCTTCCCCGACGAGCCGGTCTTCGTCGACCAGACGCTGACGCTCGAGTACACCTACGGCGCCGGCAAGGAGGCCGCCCACTACCTCGCCGCCTTGAAGGAAGGGCGCTTCGAGGGCACCCACTGCCCGAGGTGCGACCGTGCGTACCTGCCGCCGAGGCCCGTGTGCGGAATCTGCTACGTCGAGTGCGACGGCTGGGTGGAGGTCGGCCCGGAGGGAACGATCACCGGCGTCACGGTCGTCGAGGTGCCGTTCGTCGACCCGATCACCGGCAAGCAGCGCGAGGTGCCCTACGGCTTCGCGTTCATCCGCCTCGACGGCGCGAGCACCAACATCTTCCACTTCATGAACGAGACCGACCGGACGAAGCTGGGCGTGGGAATGCGGGTGCGGCCGCGCTTCGCGGCCGAGCGCACGGGCAGCCTCGCGGACGTCGAGGGCTTCGAGTTGATCGGACCTGCGACAGGAGGAGAGGCGTGAGCGACACTCGCTACTCGATCCGCTCGCAGATCTCGCTCCCGTACACCTACGCCGTCGGCAAGTGGTACGGGGCGTTCCTCGTCGGACTCGAGGAGGGTCGGCTCGTCGGCTCGCGCTGCAGCGCCTGCGCGAGAGTCGCGGTGCCCGCGCGCGGCGCCTGCCCCGTGTGCAGCGCCGCCTCGGCGGAGCTCGTCGAGGTCGGGCCCGGGGGCACCGTTGTCGCCTCCGCTCGGGACTCGCGGCCCGAGGGGAGAAGCTGGGTCGTCGTGCGTCCGGACGGGGCGGACACGACGCTCGTCGCGTACGGCGAGGCCGAGATCGGCGACGCGGTCGTCGCGCGCTTCGACCCGTCGCAGGGCCGGACGATCGCGGCGCTCGCCGGCTTCGAGCGCACCTGAGCTCAGCCTGGATCCACCGATTGGCGCGGGCGGTGCATCCTGCCAGGCTCAGCCTTCGGCAGCCGAAGGCTCGGGGGGTGGCCGGTACAACCCCGACCCACTCGTCCTGCCAGCATGCGTCGAACTCGTGCTCGAGCTCCTCACGCGGCATCGCCGGCGGGCGGCTTCGCGACCGGCCGACGAGAGCCCAGGCGCTCGTGTCGCGCCCGTCGTCACGGCGCCACACCACGTGAACCGCCTCGCGGGCGGGGCCTCGG
>VGCB01000352.1 GCA_016870235.1 Actinomycetota bacterium
GCCTAGACCGTATGGAGTGCCGGCGCCTCTGTTCGTAAGTTGGCGCGGGTTGCCGTCGCGGTGGTCGTGGCGGTAGAGCCGCGTTTACGAGGAGGCGCCGGTGATGGGTGAGGGTAGCTGGGTTGGGCTTGATGTGCATGCTCGCAGTGTTGTGGCGGGGGTGCTGGATGCGGGCAGCGGTGAGCTGCGGACGATGCGGGTGGCGCCGGGATCCGCGCAGGTGGTGGAGTGGCTTGGGCAGCTTCCGGCTCCGGTCGGGTGGCGTACGAGGCTGGGCCGACCGGGTACGGGCTGGCGCGGGCGTGTGCGGTGGCGGGGATCGTGTGCACGGTCGCGGCGCCGTCTCGGATCAGGCGGGCCGCGGCGGACAAGGTGAAGACCGATCGGCGTGACGCCGAGCGGTTGGCGAGGCTGCTGCGGCTGGACGAGTTGGTCGCGGTGCGGGTGCCTGCGCCGCAGGAGGAGGCCGCGCGTGATCTGGTTCGCGCGCGCGAGGACGCGAGGGGGGATCTGATGCGGGCCCGACATCGGCTCTCGAAGCTGCTCTTGCGTCATGGGGTCGTCTACGACGCGACCGCGTGGACGCTTGCGCACGAGAGGTGGTTGCAGCAGCAGCGTCTTTCCAGTCGGCCGCTTCGGCTCGCATTCGATGACTACTACGGCGCGATGCTGCAGACCAAGACGCGACGCGACGCGCTCGATCACGCGATCGCTGAGCTCGCCTCGCAGCCGCCGTTTGCCGGGATCGTCGGCCGGCTTGTCTGTCTGCGGGGAATCTCGACCCTGACCGCGCTCGGGCTCACGGTCGAGCTGGGCGACTGGACACGGTTCCAGCCGCAGTCGCTTGGGCCGTTCCTCGGTCTCACTCCGAGCGAGGACTCGAGCGGGCAGAAGCGGCGCCTGGGCGCGATCACGAAAACCGGGAACAGCCATGCCCGGCGGCTCCTCGTCGAGGCGGCTTGGCACCAGCGGCGCCCGCTGCGTCCGAGCGTTGCGCTCGAGAAGCGCCGTGGCAACCAGCCCGCCGCGGTCAGAGCCCAGGCCGACCGCAGCGCCCGTCGCCTCAACCAGCGCTGGCAGGCACTCGAACGCCGCGGCAAGAGACGCACGATCGTCGCGGTCGCCGTCGCCCGCGAGCTCGCTGGCCACTGCTGGGCGCTCGCCACGATGGAGTAGGCGCCGACCCCCATCGGCTTCGGCGAGGAGAGCGCAGCGGCGACACGACGCGAGGAGGCGACCCGCGGCTGTACTACGAGCAGCCCAACCAGGGCCACGCTCGATCCTAGAGAGCGGCACCACTCCTCACCTCGCACACCCGGTCATGCGGTCCCGACCCGCGCATATCAGTCGCGACAGACACGTCGACAACAGCCGCTGCGCTCCCCCCGCCGAAACAAGAAGGCCCGCAAATAGCGGGCCTTCCAGGCATGGAGCCTTGACAACCCGACCCTCCATATCAGTACACGCGTCGAGAGGGCGGGACGATCCCGCCCTCTCGCGTTCTCCGGGCGGGTAAGGTGCCTCGCCATGGAGCTCCCGCGGATCAGCGCCTGGGTCGGCGTCTTCACCGTCGCTCCGGCAGCGACCGCCCGTCCCGCCGTCCGCGAGATCGAGGCGATGGGCTACCCGATGCTCTGGTACCCGGAGGGGCTCGGGACCCGGGAGTCGTTCACGAACGCCGCCGTGCTCCTCGCCGCGACCGAGCGCATCACGCTCGCCAGCGGCATCGCCAGCATCTGGGGCCGCGACGCGGTGACGACGGCCAACGCCGTCCGCGTGCTCGCCGACGCCTTCGACGACCGCTTTCTCCTCGGCCTCGGCGTCAGCCACCCGCGGCAGGTCGACCCGCGCGGCCACCGCTACGAGAAGCCCGTGGCGCGCATGTCGGCGTACCTCGACGCGATGGACGACGACCCGGTCGTCAGCCCCGACGCCGGCGGAGTCAAGCGGCCTCCCGTGCCCCGCGTCCTCGCCGCCCTCCGGCCCCCGATGCTCCGTCTCGCGGCCGAGAAGTCGCTCGGCGCCCACTCCTACCTCGCGCCCGTCGAGCACACGCGCCGCGCGCGCGAGATCATGGGGGAGCAGGCCTGGATGATCGCCGAGCAGAAGGTGATCCTCACGGGCGACGTCGCCAAGGCCCGCCGCGTCGCCCGCGCCGCGATCGGCTGGTACCTCGAGACGCCGAACTACCAGGAGAACCTCCGCTGGCTCGGGTTCGCGGACGAGGACATCGCCGGCGGCGGCTCCGACCGGCTGATCGACGCTCTCGTCGCGATCGGCGACGAGGAAGCCGTCGTCGCCCGGGTCGAGGAGCAGTTCGCGGCCGGCGCCTCGCAGGTCGCGATCCAGGCGCTCGAGGAGAACGACCCGTTCGGCCTCGAGACGCTCCGGCGCCTGGCGCCGGTCCTGTTGCAGCGCTGAGCGAGCGGGCCGAGCCGTGCGGCCCACCCTGTACCTCGACGTCGACGGCGTGCTGCTCCCGCTCGGGAACGGCGCCCGGCAGAGCGAGCGACTGCGCGTGGGGCCGTTCTACGTGCACTTCCCGACCGAGCTGCGGCAGCTCGTGCCCGCGCTGCACGCGGCGTTCGAGATCGTGTGGGCGACCTCGTGGTGCGAGGAGGCGAACCGCGAGGTGGCGCCGCTCGTCGGGCTGCCGGCGCTCCCCGCGCTCGACGTCACCGCCCACTGGCGCAAGCTCGAGCTCGTGTCCGCTCACGCCGGGATCGATCGGCCGATCGCCTGGGTCGACGACCGCCTGGAGCCGGAGGCATGGGAGTGGGCGGACGCGCGGCCAGGCGCCTCGCTCCTCGTCCGGCCCGAGAGCCGCCGGGGGCTGACGCCCGAACACGTCGACGAGCTGCTCGGCTTCGCCTCGGCGGTCGGCCGGATCGCGTCTGGCTGAAGACGATGGAGCGTGGGGAGAGAAGACCACCGCGTCTGGCGTCAGCCGACGTGGGAGCGTGGAGGGAGAGATCACCGCATCTGCTTCAGCCAGACGCGTCCGCCGGTCGTCCCCGGACGAGCGGCCCGGCGTCAGCCGGCGCCGTGGTGCATGGAGCTGTCGGCGTGCGGCATCATCGTCGCGACCTCGGCCTTCTGCGCTTCGATGATCTCCTCGGCGAGGGTGCGGATCTCCTCGCGCTCCGCCTGGTCGAGCGCGCGCGACGCCATCGAGATCGCCCCGTTGTGGTGCGCGATCATCGCAGTCGCAAACGCCGCGTCCACGTCGTCGGCCTCCGCGATCGCGCCGGCCTCGTGATCCATCCCCATCTCCTCGCGCGTCATCTCGAGCGCCGCCGCGCCCTCCGGGTCGATCTCGGCCGAGCCGAACCAGTCCTCGCGCCAGGCCTTCATCCGGTCGATCTCCGCCTGCTGCGTGACGACGACGGCGTCGGCGATGCGAACGAGCTCGGGGTCCGAGAGCCCCGCGTCCTTCGCCTCTCGCGCCATCTCGATCGCCATCTAGTGATGCTTGACCATCCCGTCGATGAACGCCCGGTCGAACGGCGCCTCGTCGCCGCCGCATCCTGCGAGCGCGAGCGCCACGCCCGCGACGAGCGCGGCGGCGAGCGCCCTACCCCGCACGCCGGCGCACCTGAGGGCTCTGCCCGAGCGCTGCATAGGCGAGCGCGTTCAACGACTCGTTCAGCGATCGGATCTCCTTGCTCACCTCGACGAGCCCCTCGTGCGCCGCGAGGCGCTCGTCGATCCGCTCGAGCCGGTCGGCGATCCGGTCCAGCCGCTGGAGCAACGCCTCGAGCTGCCGATCAGCGAGATCCGGAGCGTCCATGCACAGGAATCGTACGCGTTGCCGCCGTCGTCATCCGGCTGCGATCAACGCCTCGCGCGTCTCCAGCACGACGGTC
>VGCB01000353.1 GCA_016870235.1 Actinomycetota bacterium
GCCGACGAGACAGACGAGCACTCGACCGAGGAGGTGATCGCAGCCTAGGATTGCGTCCAAGCGGAGCTACGCCCGGACGATTTCACCCGGACGCTGGGACGCCACCAAGCGGCAGCCTCGGCGGCCGTACCACGAGGCGGATTCCCGCGACATTGCCGCGGCGATCGCTAAGGCGGGTGCCCTTCGGGCCAAGAAAACGCGTAACAGCCGTTCCCTGGTCGAATTCATCGCTGTCGTCGATAGCTGCTGCGCACGCATCGTACAATCGATGCCAATGTAGCTTCTAGATGGTTGATCGATTAATGCCCGTACGCGGTGATCGCGCGGGGCTGCCGACCGAGTTGCCAGTTGAGGTGGATGGCGGCGGTGAGGGCGAGGATGCGCGCGGCCACACGGCACATGAGGCCGCCCGGAGTCCGGGCGAGGTGCCGCTCGAGGCAGAGCTGATCCTTGAGCGAGTTGACGATCGACTCGATCCGCTGCCGGATCGGCCCGATCGGGGGCGAGAGACGCTCTGGTTCGTCGGCCCGGTTGGGCCGCACGAGCAGGGCACCGAGCTCGGCAACGGCCTGCTCGAAGTCGGCTCCGGCGAAGCCCTTGTCGGCGATCACGAGCTGGCCGGCTGGCGGCTGCCGCTCGAGCAGCTCGAGCACGGCCTCGCGTTCGGAGGCATTGGCCGGGACGAGGTCGAAGTCGCGGATGCAGCCATCAGGACCACACCAGAGCACGAGCCGCATGCCCCAGTAGAAGCGCGAATGCGCAGCCGAGTAGCCGAAGCCGCACCAGGGCGCGAGCTCGGAGCGATTAGCGGTGGCCACGCTTTGTCCGCACGGCAGAGGGGTGCTGTCCACGAGGCTGAGCGAGTCGTGGAAGCCCGGCAGCTCGTACGCGATCGCGCGCCAGAGCGTGACGAGCTTCGGAGCGAGCGCACGGCAGCGCTCGTTGTAGCGCGACTGACTGGGAAGCTGGGGGAAGAGGTGAGCGAGCCTGCGCCGCGCAACCGCGAGGAAGCGGCGGTCGCTTGGGTGGCCGAGCAGCATCTGCGCGACCATCAGGCAGAGCAGCTCGTTGTCGGTGATCAGCTGCGGGCGTCCCCGCCGCGGCTCGCTCGGGGCAGGAAAGAGCGAGCAGGCAGCGCAATAGACTGCGATCACGAGGGTGTCGAGGTCGGCGCGCACGGAGGCCTCCTGGTCGACGGAGCATTGACACCGCCGACCTTCGACACCCGTCTCTTCCCTCCCTACCCGGTGCTCACGGGTGCGGCCGTGAATTACCGATCAACCATCTAGTATGTGCCAGCATCAAACACGGATTTCGAGAATGAGGTTGACGCTGTGGAGCCTCCAGGCCTCTGACCGCCATCACGTCGCGAGGCGGCCTCGCTTCACTGCAAGTCTCCGAGTCGTACTACTTCCCTAGCGAGGAGTGCCAGGTCGTCGGCCGTCGTGCGCCAGTGGACGATCGCAGGGCGGAGGCAGAACCCGCTCGGCAGCATGCCGCCGGTCGCGAGCAGGACGCCCTCCTGCGCGAGCCGCTGCTGGATCGCGCGGTTGAGCGCGTCGAGCGCCTCGCCCTCCTCCGTCCCGACCGGCCGGTAGCGGAAGCAGACGACGCAGGAGGCGACAGGGGCGACGAGATCGAGCTCGGGCGTCTCCTCGACGAGGCGGCCGAGGCCCTGCGCGAGGTCGCAGCAACGCGTGACGAGATCGACGACGCCCTCGCGGCCGAGGTGCCGGAGGGCAGCCCAGGCCGCTGCGCCGCGCCACGGCCGGCTCGCCTCGACGCCGAGCTCGTGGAGGTCGTCGCCAGCGCCCGCCTGCCGGGTGAGGTAGCCGGCCGTGCCCGTGAAGGTCTCCCGGTGGAGCTCCGGGTCGCCGACGTACGCGAACCCGGTTCCGGTGGGGAGGTTGAGCCACTTGTGCCCGTCGACCGTGACCGAGTCGGCGAGCTCGATCCCGTCGACGAGAGCCCGCAAGCGGGGAGCGAGGCGCAGGAAGGCGCCGAAGGCGGCGTCGACGTGGAGCCAGGCACCGTGACGCGCGCAGACGTCGGCGATCTCCCGGAGCGGGTCGACGGCCCCGGTCGTGGGTGAGCCGGCGGCGGCGACGACGATCCCGGGCACGACCCCCTCGGCGAGGTCCTGCTCGATCGCCGCCTCGAGCACGGCGGGATCGAGCCGGTAGTCGGCGCCGACTGGGAGGGATCGCAAGCAGCGGGTGCCCAGCCCGAGCGTCCGCAGCGCCTTCACGTTCGTGAAGTGCATCTCGGCGCTGCCGTAGACGGCGAACGGCGGCAGCGCCGCGACCCCGTCGGCGCCGACGTCGACGCCGAGCATGCGACCCACCGCCTGCCGCGCGACCGCGAGGCAGACGAGGTTGGCGCCCGCGCCGCCGCTCGTGATCACCGCGCTCCGGTGCGGGAGCTCGAGCAGCTCGCCGAGCCAGCGCAGGACGAGCTGCTCGACCGCGGTCGCCGCCGGCCCGAGCGCCCAGAGGCCGGGATTCTGGTCGACGGCCCCGGCCCACGCCTGCGCGATCGCCGCGCTCGGCAGCACTCCGCCGGTGACGTACCCGAGATAGCGTCCTCCCGCCGTCCCTGCGAGCCCGGGCCCCGTCCTCCGTGCGAGCTCGTCGAGGACGTCCTCGAGGGGCAGGCTCTTCTCGGGGAGCGGGGCGTCGACGAGGGCGCGCACGCCGGCGGCATCGAGGTCGACGCCGGCCCGCGACGGCGGGTCGAGCGCGGCGCGGAGGAGCTCCGCGAGGCGTCCGACGGCGGCGTCGAGATCCCCGTCGCCCACTCACAGCTCCTGCGGTTGCGTCGCCGTACGCCCGGACGGCCGGCGCCGGAGAAGCCCGCTGCCGAGCCCGACGCCGAGGAGGACGAGGACGAGGCCGCCCACCCGCGCGGGCGTGATGCTCTCGCCGAGGAACGCGGCGCCGTAGCCGAGCGCGCCGGCGGGGACGAGGTAGTTCACGAGCACCCCGAACTGCATGCCGTGCCGCGCGACGAGGCTGACGTAGATGATGAGGCCGATCCCCGTGCAGCCGACCCCGAGCCCGATCATCGCGGCGATCACCTTCCCGTCCGGCATCGCGTCGGGAAGCCGCGGCACGGAGATGGGGAGCATCACGACCGCGGTCAGGAGGAACATCCCGAGGGTCGCGACGAACGGGGATGTCTCGCCGAACCAGCGGACCGTGAAGAGCCCGGCGAAGGCGTAGGAGAGGCCGACGAGCGCGACGACGGCTGCCGCGAGCACGTCGCCGCTGGGCTGCACGCCGACGAGGAGCGCGACGCCCACGAACCCGACGAGGAGCCCGACGAGCCGGAGGCCGGAGACCGTGTCGTGCCGGGCGAAGCGGAGCGCGAGCAGCGCCGTGAACAGCGGTGCGCCGGCCACGAGCACGCCCGCGAGCCCGGAGTCGATGCGCTCCTGCGCCCACGCCAGCATCAGCGTCGGTGCCGAGAAGGTGAAGACCGCGGTCACGATCATCTTCCACCACAGCGTGCGGATGCTCTCCCAGACGGCTCGGACGCCGACGAGGGCGAACGCGAAGGGAGCAGCCGTGAGCGCGCCGAGCACCATCCGCAGCCCCAGGACGCCCTCGGGCTCGAAGGCCCGGATCGAGACGGTGATCAGCACGAACGTCCCACCCCAGATGGCGCCGAGGACGGCGAGCGCGACGTATCGGTTCACGGCCATGCCGTATCTGACCACGTCCGCGCCCGCTGCCGCGGCGCACCCGGCGCCGGCTCCGCCGCGGCCGCTGCCGGGGCGACGTCGAGTGCGGCGAGAAGGCGGTCGATCCGCTGCCGCGGCCCGCCGTCTTGAACGGCGGGTTCAAGGGCGTGCTCACCGGTC
>VGCB01000354.1 GCA_016870235.1 Actinomycetota bacterium
GCGGAGGCGGGGCTCGTCGACGAGGTGCGCCCGACGCGCGACGAGACCGTGGCCGCGGCCGTCGACCTCGCCGCCCGGCTCGCGGAGATGCCCGCGCCGGGCCTCAGGTTGATCAAGCGCTGCCTCAACGACGGGTACGACCCGAGCCTCGTCCACGGCCTCGCGATCGAGCGGGAGGCGGCGATCGAGGCGCTCGCGCAGCCGGAGGCGCAGGAGGGGCTCGCCGCGTTCCTCGAGCGCCGCGCCCCGAGGTTCCACGGCTGATGCGCGTCGGCAGCTGGGACGACGCGGTCGCGCTCGTCGACGACGGGATGCGGGTTGGGTTCAGCGGCGCCATCCTGCGGGGCAAGCCGGTCGCCGCCGCCCTCGCGCTCGCCGCCGCGGGCCGTCGCGACCTCGAGCTCGTGACGTTCACCGGCTCGGTCGAGGTCGAGGCGCTGCTGGCGGCCGGGGCGCTCCGATCGGTCGTCTCGAGCTACGTTGGCCTGGGGCCGTACGGGCAGGCCCGCGGGTTCGGCGCCGCCGTCGGCGCGGGCGCGATCGACGACCGGGAGATGTCCGAGTGGATGCTCGTCGGCGGGCTCCGGGCGGCGACGATGGGGCTGCCGTTCCTGCCCACGCGCGCCGGCCTCGGCTCGCAGCTCGCCGAGGATCGTGGCCTCGCGACCGTGCGCGACCCGTACACGGGCGAGGAGTTCCTGGCCGTCCCCGCCCTGCACCTCGACGTCGCGTTCGTCCATGCGTGGCGGGCTGACGCGGACGGGAACGTGCAGCTGCCGTGGCCGCCCGACCACCTCGCCGACGTCGACATCCTGACCGCCCGCTCGGCCCGCACGACGATCGTGTCCGTCGAGCAGATCGTCCCGCACGAGGTCGTCGCCGCGCACGCCGAGCGCACGAAGCTGTTCGGTTTCGAGGTCGACCTGCTCGTCGAGGCGCCGAACGGTGCCTGGCCGGGGAGCGTGCCGCCGCTCTACCACGACGACCGCGATTGGCTGCGCGCCCACGGCGCCGACGCGGGTGCGGCGCTCCTCGAGCGGGCCCGCGCGTAGGATCGTCGTCGTGGACGCGACCGCGATGCAGCCGGAGGAGCTGGCCACCCTCCGCGACGCGCGGGCGCGAGAGACCGTCCGCCGCTGCTTCGAGGGCTCCGCGTTCTACCGCGGCAAGCTGCTGGACGCAGGGGCCGAGCCCGGCGACGTCACGTCGGTCGCCGACCTCGACCGCCTCCCGATCCTGCTCGCGAAGGACGACGAGCGGGAGCTGCAGGAGCGGTCGCGGGTTGAGCTCGGGCACCCCTTCGGGGAGCACCTGACGGCGCCGCTCGAGAGCGTCGTCGGGGTCGCCTCGACCTCGGGGACGACCGGGACGCCGACCTTCTACGCGTTCACCGAGGCGGATGTGCAGACGACGAACGAGCTCTGGGGGCGGGCCTTCCGCTTCGCCGGCATCCGCCCCGGCGACACGGTGCTGCACGGGTTCGGCCTCAGCATGTTCCTCGCCGGCGTTCCCGTCGTGCGCGCGCTCGAGCGGATGGGCGCGCGGCCCGTGCCGATCGGCGCCGAGGCGGGGTCGGAGCGGCTTCTACGGATGGCCGACCTGACCCGGCCGCGTGTCCTCGCCTGCACGCCCTCATACGCCCAGTACCTCGCCGAGCAGGCTCCGAAGGTGCTCGGCCGGCCGGCCGACGAGCTCGGGATCGAGGTCATCTTCTGCGCCGGCGAGCCCGGCGCCGGGCTGCCCGAGGTGCGCTCGTTCCTGCAGCGATCGTTCGGCGCGAAGCTCTACGACATGCTCGGGGGTGCGCACGGCGTCATGTGCTGCTCGTGCGACGCCGAGCCCTACCAGGGGATGCACGTCCTCGGCGAGGACTGCGCGATCACGACGCAGCTCGTCGACCAGGAGACGAAGGAGCCGATCGCACTGACCGAGGGCGCCACGGGCGAGCGCGTGAAGACGAGCCTGCGCTGGGAGGCACAGCCACAGCTCCGCGCCTCGGTCGGCGACGTCTACATGGTCCACACGGACCCGTGCCCGTGCGGCCTTCCCGGCGTGCGGATCCGCGTGCTCGGCCGCACCGACGACCTGCTCATCGTCAAGGGCGTGAAGATCTACCCGGCTGCCGTCAAGAACGTCGTGCACGAGCTGATGCCGCTGGCGAGCGGCCACTTCCGGATCGTCCTCTCGAGCCCGCCGCCTCGGGTGGAGCCGCCACTCCGCCTCACCGTCGAGCGCGGCGAGGGCGTCGACGAGGCCGGTGCCGAGCAGCTCGCGGGCGAGCTCGAGAGGCGACTCCACCACCGGCTGACGGTGCGGCCGGAGATCACCGTCGTGCCGATGGGGACGCTCGAGCGCACCGCGCTCAAGGAGAAGCTGATCGAGAAGGCCTACGAGGGCGGCTGACGCCCTCCGAGCGGGTGCGTTCGGGGCAGCATGGACTCCTCACCGGCACCGGTATCGGCACCGGGCTCGACGGGACGGCGGCTCGCGCTCGCGATGCTGCTCGTGATCGTGCCGGTCGGGCTCCTCGCCGGCTGGATCGCCGGCACGTACCGGGACGCCGCCGAGGCGCCCGCGCCGACGTTGCCACAGCCCGTCGATCCGATCCTCCCGAACCTCGTCGTCGGGCCGCTCCGCGACTTCCTGCTCGCGCGTGGCGAGGACGGCTCGCGGAGGATCTTCTTCACGGCCGCTCCCGCCAACGTCGGGCCCGGCCCGTTCGCGCTCGAGGCGACGCGGAAGCGTGCCGGCGGCAGGTGGCTCGTGACCCAGCAGTTCGGGGAGCGAGACGGCGGCCGCTCGGAGCGCCGCGTCCCTGCCGACCTCGTCTTCGGAGGGCACGGGCACTGGCACGTGCGGCTCGGCGCCTCCTACCGGCTCGTCGCCCGATCGGACGGTGGCGAGGTCGTCCGCAGGCTCGTCAAGGCCGGCTTCTGCTTCTTCGACCACGAGCGGGCCCGCCCGGCGCCGCCGGGAGCGCCGCGCTCTCCGCAGTTCTCGTCGATCGGATGCAACGGCCGCGGCTCCGCCGTCGTGCGCATGGGGCTCTCGGTCGGCTGGGCCGACCCCTACACGTGGCTCCTCCCCGACCAGCGGATCGACGTCACCGGGCTCCGGGAAGGGGACTATCGGCTGATCGCGACCGTCGATCCCGACGGGTGGTTCGACGAGACGGACGAGGCCGACAACGACGCCTGGGCCGACCTTCGCCTGACGCACCGCGCCGACGGGGTGCCGATCGTCCGCGTGCTCCGACGCTCGCGCGTCCGGTAGACATCGCGTGCCTCTCCCCCGGCCGGGGGTGTCTCCCGTCCACTCACCGGGATACAGTGGGCCAGTCAAGGGAGACGGAGGAGGACGCTTCATGGTACGGGGGACACGTGCCCGGTGGGGTGCGCTGACAGCTGCCGGGGTGCTTCTGGCAGCGGTGTTGTCGTTGACGCGCGCGGGCGATGGAATTGCGAGTCGCGCGCAGACTGCGCTCACGATCGACACGGTCGCAGGGTCCGTCTCGTGTCCGGCGCGGACGACCCTCGGCGGGCGTTTCGTGCTCTCGCCGCTGGCCGACGGCACGTATGCGAGCGGCTGGCTCGTCGTCCACGGCTCGACGGCGACCTCCTTCAACTGGCGGCTGACGAGCACGGGCAACAGCGCCGTGAATATGGCCGTCGTCATCGTCGAGGGCGGTGGCCAGTCGGCCATCCACACCTACGACGACTGGGAGAACGGCGTCCACAACGGCTCGGGCAACGGCCTCACGGCGCCGGGCGGCGCCCCGATCACGCGCGTCGAGTTCTGCTTCGACGACAAGGCGCTTCGCGACCTCATCACCACCTCGGTTGGCGGCGGCTCGGGCA
>VGCB01000355.1 GCA_016870235.1 Actinomycetota bacterium
CGCCGCCCTCCTGCGCCGCCCGCTCGGTCGCGCGGACGGTCATCCCCTCCTTCGCGGCCCTACGGGCGAGCCGGCGGCGACCGTCGTCGTCGGGCAGGGCGAGCACCGCCCGGGCGTGGCCCTCTGTGATCTCGCCGCGAGCGAGCATCCAGAGCACCTCCTCGGGCAGCTCGAGCAGCCGGACGCGGTTCGAGACGGACGGCTTCGACCGGCCGACGCGGTCGGCGACCTCGCCGAGGGAGAGCTCGAACTCGTCGATCAGCGTCGCGTACGCCCGCGCCTCCTCGACCGGTGAGAGGTTCTCGCGCGCGACGTTCTCGACGAGGCCCAGCAGCAGCGTGTCGCGGTCGTCGACCTCGCGGACGAGCGCCGGCACGGTGGGCAACCCCGCCTGCCGGGACGCGCGCCAGCGGCGCTCGCCGGCCACGATCTCGTACCCGCCCTCGGCGCGGGGACGCACGACGATCGGCTGCAGGACGCCCTGCCGCTCCACCGACGCCGCGAGGCCCGCAGCCGCCTCCGCCTCGAACCGCTTGCGCGGCTGCCGCGGGTTCGGATGCACCGACTCGACCGGAAGGTGCTGCAGCTCGGCCTGCGCCGCGCCGCCGATCAGGACCTCGAGGCCGCGGCCGAGGCCGCGGCGGGGAGGATCAGGAACGCTCGACAAGCTCCATCGCCACCTTCCAGTAGGCCTGCGCACCGGTCGACCGGCGGTCGTAGGCGATTGCGGGGAGCCCGTGGCTCGGCGCCTCGGCGAGGCGGACCGACCGCGGGACGGTCGTCGTGAACACGAGCTCGCCGAAGTGGCGCCGCAGCTCGCTCTCGACCTCGGCCGACAGTCGCGTGCGGCCGTCGGTCATCGTCAGCAGGATTCCCGCCACCGCGAGCCGCGGATTGAGACGGGCCTTCACGAGGTTGATCGACCCGAGCAGCTGCGACAGGCCCTCGAGCGCGTAGTACTCGGCCTGCACGGGCACGATCACCCGGTCGGCGGCCGCGAGCGCGTTCACGGTCAGCGGACCGATCGCGGGCGGGCAGTCGAGGAAGACGAAGTCGTAGCGGTCGAGGTTCCCGTCGAGCGCGTCCGCGAGGTACCGCTCGCCGCCCTCGATCGCGGAGAGCTCGACGCTCGCGGAGGCGAGGTCCTGCCGCGACGGGACGATCTCGAGGTTGGCGAACGCCGTCGGCTTCGCGAGGTCGCGGAGCGGGACGCCGTCGAGGAGGTCGTGGGTCGAGACGCCGTTGACGCGGACGCCGAGACCCGAGGTCGCGTTCGCCTGCGGGTCGAGGTCGATCACGAGGATCCGCTCGCCCGCCTCCGCGAGGCAGGCGGCGAGGTTGACGGCCGTCGTCGTCTTGCCGACGCCGCCCTTCTGGTTCGCGATCGCGTAGACCCGGGCCGACACAGGCCAAGGCTACTCCCGTCCACGGATGGGCCCCGATCGTCAGGCGAGCGGGCGCTTCCTCGCGATCCCGGGGCGCCGGGGAAAGCCTCCGGGCGTGGGCCCGACCTTCCGCAGGATCGCGAAGCCGGGGGGTGCCGGCTCGACGGTCGCGGCGAGCCGATCGGCGGCGCGCGCGATCCGCGACGAGTCGGCCGACGGACCGACCCAGAGGATCGCCGCGCCTCCCTCGCGGAGGAGCGGCAGGCACCACTCCGCCGCCACCGGTGGCTCGGCGAGCGCCTTCGCGACTGCGACCCCGAAGGTCTCGGGCGGCTGCGCCTCGGCGCGACCCCAGACCACGGCCAGGTTCGGAAGGTCGACCGTCCAACGCTCGAGGAACGCGCACTTGCGGCGCTCCGCCTCGAGCAGCGTCACCGCGAGCTCCGGCAGCGACGCCGCCAACGGGATCCCCGGCGTGCCGCCGCCCGAGCCGACGTCGACGAGCGGGCCGGTCTCCCGGGCGACGAGCTCGAGGCCCGCGAGCGCGTCGTCGAGCAGCGCCCGCCGGGCCTCGGCCGGGTCGCGGAGCGAGGTCAGGCCGCGCCCCGCGACCACCTCCTCCAGCCAGCGCTCGAGGACGTCGGCCGGCACGGCCGGCTCAGACCGAATGGCGCGGAACGACGACGACGTAGCGGTTCGGCTCCGTGCCTTCGCTCGTCGTCTCGACCTCGGGGTCGTCCTTCAGCGCCTCGTGGACGACCTTCCGCTCGACCGACGTCATCGGCTCGAGCTCGACCCGGCGGCCGGTGGCCGTCGCCTGCTCGGCGCTGCGGCGCGCGAGCGACTCGAGCGTGGCCTCCCGACGCGAGCGGTAACCGGCCGCGTCGACCGTGACGGGGCGTCGCTCCTCGCCGTGGACGCGATGCGCGATCGCGTTCGCGAGGTACTGGAGCCCGTCGATCGTCTGGCCGTGGTAGCCGATCAGCATCCCGACGTCGTCGCCGCTGAACGTCGCGGCGACGCGATCCGGCGTCTCGGTCACCTCGACCCGCGCCGAGGCCCCGATCGCCGCGGCCGCCATCGTCAGGAAGGTGTGCGTGATCGCGCCCTCGCCGCCTTCGCCCGGGGCGGGAGAGCCGACGGCGGTGGGCTCCGGCGCAGCGACCGTCGCGAGCACCCGGGCCGGCTCGAAGCCGACGCCCAGGAGGCCCCTCTCGCCTTCGGAGACGACCTGGAAGCGCACGGCGTCTCGGGCGAGGCCGGGGGCGAGCCGCTCGAGCTCGCGCAGGGCCGACCACTTCGCCTCGCCGACCGTCTCGCCCGTTCCCTCGACGGAGAGGTCGCGACCGCTCACCGTCCGCCTCCTCCTCCGCGCTTTCGCCGCACCCGACGGGGCGGGCCGGCGACGGGCTTCGCCGGGCTCCCGCTCCCGCCCGTCTTCTTCCCGCCTGAGGCGGCCGCAGCGCCCTTCCGCTGACCGCTGCCTGCCTTCGTGGAGGTCGAGCGGCGGCCGCCACCTGCCTGCTTCCCGTTCGCAGCCTCCTCGTCGCCCGACTTCGACGGGGATCTCGACGACCGCTTCTCGGGCTCGGCGGGCTTCGGCATCAGCCTGCGCGTGATGAAGCCCTGGCCAGTCGTCCACAGGTTCGTGGTCAGCCAGTAGATCATGACGCCGGAGGGGAAGTTGTAGATCAGCACGAAGGGCGCGAACAGCACCGGCAGGCCGAGGATCAGGTAGCGCTGCGCGCCCTGCGTGGTCGAGGTCATGTACCACGACGAGGTGAACTGGCTGACGACGTAGACGACGACGAGCAGCGGGCCCCAGCCCGACCGGACCGGGTCGGCGATGTCGACGAGGTGGAGCCAGTCGAGGCTCGAGCCGAAGTACTTCGTCCCCGGCTCGAACATGTCGAGGTCGTCCTCGAAGTGGTCGAGCGTGTAGTAGAGGCCGAGGAAGACCGGGATCTGCGCGATGATCGGCAGGCAGGAGGCGGCCGGGTTGACCTTGTTCTCCCGGTAGAACTTCATCAGCTCCTCGTTCTGGCGCTGCTTGTCGTGCTTCCAGCGCTGCTGGATCTCCTTCATCTCCGGCGCGTGCGCCTGCAGGTTCTGCATCGAGTGGATCTGCCTGATCACGATCGGCACGAGCAGGAACCGCACGCACACGGTCAGCGCGACGATCGACCAGGCCCAGGTGAGGCCCATCGTGTCGTGGAACCAGATGAGGATGCTCCGGAAGAGATCCTCGAGCGGGCTGAGGATGCCGCCGACGATCATGCGCGGGGGCGGAAGAGGCGCCGGTCGCAGACGTGGTCGACGCCGCCGTGGCTCCACGGGTTGCAGCGCAGGAGCCGCCAGCCGGCGAGGACCGTGCCCCGGAGGAGGCCGAGCTCGCGATAGGCCTCGAGCGCGTAGTGCGAGCAGGACGGGTGGTACTTGCAGGTGCCCGGCGGCGTCAGC
>VGCB01000356.1 GCA_016870235.1 Actinomycetota bacterium
GAGGGCTACGTCCAGATGGTGGGGCGCGCCGGCCGCGACGGCGAGCCGAGCGAGACGGTCATGCTCGTCGGCGAGGCGGACGCGCGGGCGCTTCGGCAGTTCGCGGTCGCCGACGTCCCGACGATCGACGACCTGCGCCGGACATACCGCGTCGTCCGGGCCTCGGGCGGCACGGTCGATCCGGAGTCGATCGCACGCGAGGTGCCGGACGCCGACCCGCGGGTGCTGGTCGGGATGCTCGACCAGGCGGGGCTCGTCCGGCGCGGCTACGACGAGGGTCGCACGATGCGCGTCGAGGCGCCGCCCGCACCCGCAGACGCGGCCGAGCGGATCGAGCGCCTCCTCGACCGGCTCGCGCGCGGAGCCGCCGAGCGCGCCGAGCGGATCATCCGGTTCGGCCGCGAGGACCGCTGCCGCCACCGGCAAGTGGCAGAGCACTTCGGCGAGCAGCTCGACCACGCGTGCGGGGCCTGCGACGTGTGCGAGCCGACGGGGTCGCGCCACCGGCGCTCCCGGGCCGCCTCGCCGCTTCCCGACGACGTCGGCAGGACGATCGTCGACGCGGTCAGCGCGCTCGCGTGGCCGCTCGGTCGCAAGAGCCTCGTCGCCATGCTGCGCGGCTCCCAGTCGGCGCCGCCGTCGGCCCGCCGGAACGGCGCGTTCGGCGTTCTCGCCGCCGCGTCCGAGTCGGAGGTGACCCGCTGGGTGAGGGCGCTCGAGAGTGGAGGGGCGCTCGAGGCCTTCGAGAGCGAGGAGGGCTACCGCCTCCTCCGATCACGACCCGGCGCCGAGATCCCGCGGCTGCGCGCCGTCCCACCCGCGACCGGCGAGACGGACCCGGGGCTCGTAGCACGGCTGCGCGCCTGGCGGCTCGAGCGCGCCCGCCAGGACGGGATGCCGCCGTACATCATCCTCCACGACCGGACGCTCGACGAGCTCGCGGCACTCCGACCGACGACGCTCGACGAGCTGGCCGGGGTCAAGGGGCTCGGGCCTGCGAAGCTCGACCGCTACGGTCTGGCGCTCCTCGACCTCTGCGCCAGCGGCTCGCCGCCCATGGCCGGCGGCGACGAGGGCGACGGCGACGCCGATCCGGTGGGTCGACCCCGGGCGGCGAGCCATGTCTGACGCCGTGCCTGACGTCTTGGGTCGCGCTCGCCCTCGGGCCCGCGCGAGACGCCGCCGCCGACGGCTCGCCCAACGCGGCGCGCGACCGGAGGTCGCCGGGCGCGTCGCGGCCTGCTCGGATCGGGCGATCTGAGCCCCGACGAAGCCGGCCGCCGACCGTTCCGGCCATCGACAGCTCCTACACTTCGCCTGTTGCGCTTCCGACTGCTCAGAAAGAAGGGAGCGAAGCGGCGCCGGATCCGCAAGGCCCGCCTCTTCGTCCTCCTGCTTGCCCTGTTCGGGGTCTGCTCCGTCGCGTTCGTCTTCGGGCTGGCGCTCGCGATCGTGCACGAGGTGCCGCAGCTCGACCCGTCCGCGCGGCGCGCACACGACATCGACAGCGTCATCTACGCGCGCCACGAGGGCGGGAGGCGCGTGCTCGCGATCCTGCGCGGCGACGAGAGCCGGGTCATCGTCGAGCCCGACCAGATCTCGCCGCTCATCCGCCAGGCGGTCGTCGCGGTCGAGGACAAGCGGTTCTACGACCACGGCGGCGTCGACTTCTACGGCGTCCTCCGCGCCGCCTGGGCGGACATCCGCGCCCGCTCCGTCACGCAGGGAGGCTCGACGATCACGCAGCAGTTCGTGCGAAGCGCGTACGTCCGGAACGAGCGAACGATCGGACGCAAGGTCAGGGAAGCAGCGTTCGCGTGGCAGCTCGAGCGTCGCTGGTCGAAGGAGCGGATCCTCACCGCCTACCTGAACACGATCTACTTCGGACACGGCGCCTACGGGATCCAGCAGGCCGCGCGCACCTACTTCGGCGTCAACGCGAAAGATCTCGATCTCGCCCAGTCCGCGCTCCTCGCCGGGCTCAACCGCGACCCCTCGTACTACGACCCGGCCGAGCATCCCTCGGCCGCCAAGGCCAGGCGTCGGTTCGTGCTCCTGAAGCTGGTCGAGCAGGGGAAGATCAGCCGCGCCGCCATGCGCGCCGCCGACCGGCAGCCCCTCCCGAAGGCCGAGGACATCCACCTTCCCGGTCAGGTCGGGCCGGCCCAGCACTTCGTCAACTACGTGCGCGACCAGCTGGTCGCGCAGTACGGCGCCGACCGGGTGTTCGGCGGCGGGCTCGAGGTGACGACGACGATCGACCTGGAAATGCAGGAGCGCGCAGCCGCAGCGGTCGCCAAGGTCCTCCCGGATCCGGACGGGCCGGCCGCGGCGCTCGTGGCCATGGATCCCAAGACCGGCGCGGTGAAGGCGATGTTCGGGGGGACGAACTTCCGACGCAGCCAGTTCAACCTCGCGACCCAGGCGGAGCGTCAGCCCGGGTCGTCGTTCAAGCCGATCGTGCTCGCCGCGGCCCTGGAGCAGGGGATCGCCCCCAGCTCCGAGTTCTCCTCCAAGCCGGTCGAGATCCAGGCGGGGGGCAAGGTCTGGCGCGTGACGAACTACGAGAGCGCCTACCTGGGCGAAGCGGATCTCCGGACCGCGATGCTCCACTCCGACAACGCCGTCTACGCCCAGCTGACCAGCGTCGTCCGTCCGGCGAACATCGTCAAGATGGCCAGGCGGCTCGGGATCCGGTCGGAGCTGCCGGCGTACTTCTCGATCGGCCTCGGCGCCGTTGCGGTCAACACGCTCGACATGACACGCGCCTATGCGACGCTCGCCAACGACGGCCGCCGCGTCGACGGCGCGATCATGGGCGACCGCCCGCGCGTGATCGAAGACGTGCGGTTCCGACGGACGAGCCGGGTCGTCGCCAACGCGCCGGTCGAGCGGCAGGTGATCCCGCCCGGGAAGGCGGAGCTCGTCACCTCGATCCTCCAGGACGTCGTCGCGAAGGGCACGGGGAAGCGGGCGCGCATCGCCGGGCAGCCGGTCGCCGGGAAGACGGGGACGACGGACAACTACGGGGACGCGTGGTTCGTCGGCTACACGCCCGACCTCGTGGTCGCGATCTGGGTCGGATATCCGAACGAGCTGCGGCCGATGCTGACCGAGTTCCACGGCGAGCCCGTTGCCGGCTCGACGCTGCCCGCGATCCTCTGGAAGGAGTTCATGAGCTCGGAGCGCACCGCGCGCGGCAGTCTCGGCGGCGACTTCCCCACGGAGCCGTACTTGGGCGCCATCCCGACCCGGGTCGTCTTCCGTGGGGGCTGGAAGCTCGACAACGGGTACTGCACGAACAGCCGCGTCCTCGACTTCTTCGCGGGCGAGGGGCCCGACACGCAGGCGCCGTGCGCCCCGAACGAGGTTCCGGTGCCGCTCGTGGTCGGGCTCTCGACCTCGCTCGCCGACGAGATCCTGACCAACGGGAACCTCGCGCCCACGGTGGTCTACGTCCCGGCGAAGGCCGGCCGGCGGCCGGGCGTCGTCAGCGGACAGGTGCCGGCCGGCGGCTCGTACGTCTCCGCGGGCGAGCCCGTCCGCCTGCTCGTGACGAAGGCCCGCTACGGGCTCGTGCCCAACGTGATCGGCTCCCACGTCGACGACGCGCGCAGCACCGCCCGCCTGCAGCGGCTCCGGCTTCGGATCCGGTACGCGCCCGGGACGGCCGGCACCGTCGTCTCGCAGAGCCCGGACGCGGTCGTCGCCGCAGCGCCCGGGATGCGGCTGACGATCGTCGTCGGGCGCGGCAGGAAGCCGCGCCCGCAGGCGCCGGTCGCCGTCTCGGCGATCCCGCCGCCGGCCGGGACAGGCGCTCGCGCCCCCTCTGCAC
>VGCB01000357.1 GCA_016870235.1 Actinomycetota bacterium
GCTGGATCTCCGCCGAGCACAGCCCGGTCGGCGTGTACGCGTAGACGGTGTAGATGACGTTGGGGAAGACGTGATCGCCGGCGATCTGCGTGAGGTTCAGCGTCCCTGTCGGGTTGTTCACGGTGTACGTGGTCCACGCGTTCGTCTTCGCGGAGTGGACCCGCACCGTCGCCGGCAGGTCGTATGGGTTCGATCCGTCCTTGAGGGCGATCGTCATCGAGGCCGGCTTGAACACCCGGATCGCCGTCGTGCCCACCTGCGTCGGGGCGAGCTGGATGTGGGCGGCCGGCGCCGGCGGCAGATCGGGATCGAACGTCACGTAGCCGCTCTTGGCGACGGTGACGTCGTAGTAGTTCTGCGGCGGCGACGCGTTCGTCGGGATCAGCGCGCCGAACTCGACCTGGCCGCGCTCGTCGGTCGTGTCGCTGCGGTCGGAGCTCGGGCCGTTCTTGACGTACACGGTCGCGTCCTCCACGTTCGAGGCCGAGCTGGCGGGCGGGAGCGCCCAGTCCTTGACGGTGACACGGAGGCCGGCGCCGTTGATGCCGCCCTGGCGGCTGGGCGGCGCGACGAGGCTCGAGACGTTCGCGAGCGGGCGCCCGTCGCGGGACCGGCTGACGACGACCGAGATCTTCTTGTAGTCGCCGAAGATGGTGGAGATCGTCGGGTTCGCGCTCGGCGACGGGTCGTGGACGCGCTCGACGTCGATCGCAACCGCGTAGCCGGCGGGGATCGTGCCCGTGTAGCCGGCCGTGGGGATCGTTCCCGGCGGGTTGCCGGACGGCGTGCCGACGTTGTCGTACGGCAGCTTGCGGGCGCGCTCGATCTGCGCCTGTGCGATCTGCTCGGCGACCGTCCGCTCGCGCGAGCCGGTGTGCGAGACGATGCTCGAGACGAGGAGGGTCGTGACCCCGGCGCCGACGAGGAGGAACACCGTCGCGGCGATGACGATCTCGACCAGGGTGAAGCCCGCCTCCTGCCGGAGACGGCGCGTGAGCTTCCAGCGACGAAGAGCGAGCACCGACCGGTCGAGGCGGGAACGGGAGCAGCGCTCGTGTGGGGAAGCGAACGGCTACTGAACGACTCGGAGTCCATGCAGCGGGGTCGATGTACGCGTCCCCTCTGCCGCCTGTGCCGCCCGCTCCTCCTCTCTGGCAATCGCTTTCAGGTCACGTTCCGCCCGCTCCAGCGACACGAGGAAGTCGTGCCGGTTGGTCGCGGCGTTGGCCGCCGTCTCGCGATCGACGTCGCCGCTGACGACGAGATCGATCAGCGACTTGGCGAAGCTCTGCATGTCGTAGTCGTCGCCGTCCTCGATCGCGTCGATGATCTCGTCGGGACGGTTCTCGCGGATCAGCTCCTGCACGCGCGAGTTGGTGACCATGACCTCGACCGCGGGCACGCGCCCGCCGTTCGCCTTCGGCAGCAGCCGCTGGCTGACGACGCCGCGCAGCGTGCCGGCGAGGATCGACCGCACCTGCTCCTGCTTCGCGGGCGGGAAGAGCTCGATCATGCGGCCGATCGTCTCGGCGCAGTCGATCGTGTACAGGGTCGAGAACACGAGGTGGCCCGACTCCGCGGCCTGGAGCGCCGTCTGTGCGGTCTCCGTGTCGCGCAGCTCGCCGATGAGGATGATGTCGGGGTCCTGGCGCAGCACGCGCCGGAGCGCCTGCTCGAACCCGACCGTGTCGAGCCCGACCTCGCGCTGGTTGACGATGCAGCCGCGATCGGGATGGAGGATCTCGATCGGATCCTCGATCGTGACGATGTGCGACCGACGCGTCTTGTTCATGTGGTCGATCATCGACGCGAGCGTCGTCGTCTTCCCGGAGCCGGTCGGCCCCGTCACGAGCACGAGCCCGCGATGCTCCTCGGCGAGGCGGCGGACGCCGGCGGGCAGGCCGAGGGTCTCGAAGTCGGGGATGAAGCTGGGGATCACGCGGAAGGCGAACGACGTCGCGCCGCGCTGGCGGAAGCCGTTGACGCGGAACCGCGGCAGCATCGGCGACGAGAACGCGATGTCGAGATCGCCGGTGTCCTCGAACATCTCCCGGCGGCGCGGCGAGAGCTGTGTAACCTCCATCAGCACCACCTCGAGATCCTGCTCGGACAGCGGCGCATGCTCGAGCAGGTGCTCCAGCTCGCCGTCGCGGCGGATGACCGGAGGCTGACCGAGCTTGAGATGAACGTCGCTGGCGCCTGCTTCGACTGCGCGGGTGAGGACGGCGATCAGATCCATGTGTGATGCCATCGGCATGAGCGTCGCCAGGCTTTAGGGCGAATAGCTCCTTCGAGGGAGGCCGCGGGCGTCTTGGTGCCACGTCCTGCGGACGCGTCCGACTGACGTCGGGCGCGGAACCACGGCACAGGGTCCCGGCTTCAGGAGTCGGGCGCTCGATCAGCCGACACCGCGGGCGAGCGCGGCCAGCAGGCGGAGCGGCGGGCGGGCGAGGCCGCGTGCCTCGGACGGATGGCGCACCTCGCCGCCGAGCAGCCCGGCGACGACCCGGAAGACGCCCGGGGAGCGTGCGGCCCAGAAGCAGGCGGCGGCGCTTCGATCCATCGCCCGCTTCGCGGCCCAGGACGCGGCGGCGTGGTGATCGAGCGCGCCGGCGAGCGCCGGGGCGTAGCCCTCGAGATCCTCCGCGACGATGGCCTGCGCGGCCAGACGCCCTGAGGTGAACGCCTCGTACATGCCGTCGCCCGAGAGGGGATCGACGAGCCCGGCCGCGTCGCCGACGAGCAGCACCCTGTCGCGGGCCGCCGCGGTTCCGAGGTGGCGCATCGGCAGGCGGTGACCCCGCACGTCGGTCAGGTCGCCGGGTCGGACGCCGTGCTCCTCGGCGAGCCGGTCGAGATGCCGGCGAAGCCTCGGGCCCTCGTCGCCCCAGCCGCCGACGCCGAGGTTCGCATGGTCGCCCTTCGGGAACACCCAGCCGTAGCCGCCGGGCACGCTGCCGAGCTCGATCCACGCCGTCCCCTCGTACGCCGCCCGGTCGAGCCGGCCCCAGGCGACGTTCCCCTCGAGCGCGACGCCGAACGTGATCTGCGGCTCGATCGCCGCGCTCCGGGCGACGACGCCGTTCGCGCCGTCCGCGCCCACGACGGCGCCGGCTCGCACGACGTCGGAGCCAACCCGCGCCGTCGCACCCGTCGTGTCGAGATCGAGCACGTCGACGCGGCATCCGTCCCGGAACATCGCTCCGCTCGCCGCCGCCTGCTCGGCCAGGTGCAGGTCGAGCCGGCGCCGTTGCGTCATCAGGATCAACGGCTCCCGGTGCCGCCGCTGGAAGCGGCTCTTGTAGCGAAGGCGCAGCGCGAACCGATCGACGACGTGCTCCACGACCGGGGACACGTCGCACGGCGCCTGACGCAGCGCCCGGCCCGTCAACCCGCCGCCGCAGGGCTTGTCGCGCGGGAAGCACGCCCGGTCGGCGAGCAGCACGCGCGCACCCGCCCGCGCGAGATGGGTCGCCGCCGCCGACCCGGCAGGCCCTGCGCCGACGACGAGGACGTCGAACCGCTCCACGATCGCGAGTCTACGAGCCCGCGCCCCGCTCCGGCCGTCCCCGGTACAATCCACCGGCCCGCAGGGGTTCCCGAGTGGCCAAAGGGGGCGGGCTGTAAACCCGCTGGCTCAGCCTTCAGAGGTTCGAATCCTCTCCCCTGCACTGTGTTGGTCTGTCGCGGGCTCGCGCGTCTGCTGGAGTGGGAGATCAGGCGATAGCAGACGCGCAAGCCCGCGAATCCTGAAGCAGGGGGAGGGTCCCCCTGACCCCCTCCGCGGCAACTGCGCAGGATCGCAGAAATCGGTCCGTCACAGGT
>VGCB01000358.1 GCA_016870235.1 Actinomycetota bacterium
GACTTCACGATCGACGACTTCGACGCGATCTCTGCTCGCACGCCGATCGTGGCCGACATGAAGCCGTTCGGGAAGTGGGTCGCGACCGACATGCATGCGGCCGGCGGGGTCGCGCTCGTCGCGCGCGAGCTGCTGAAGCGGGGGCTCCTCGACGGGGCCGCCCGGAACGTCGATGGGCGCACGATGGCCGAGATCGGGGCCGCCGTGAAGGAGACGCCGGGCCAGGAGGTGGTGGTGCCGATCGAGACGCCGGTGAAGAGTCGCGGCGGCGTCGCGATCCTGCGCGGCAACCTCGCGCCCGACGGCTGCGTCCTCAAGCTCGCGGGACAGGATCGCAACCATCACCGCGGGCCGGCGCGTGTGTTCGACTCCGAGGAGGCGACGTACGCTGCCGTGAAGGCGCAGGAGATCAAGCCCGGCGACGTGGTCGTGATCCGGTACGAGGGCCCGGTCGGCGGTCCCGGCATGCGCGAGATGCTGCACGTGACGGGCGCCATCGTGGGCGAGGGCCTGTCGGACGAGGTGGCGCTGATCACGGACGGCCGCTTCTCGGGCGCGACGCACGGCTTCATGGTCGGCCACATCTGCCCTGAGGCGGTGCTCGGCGGCCCGATCGCGGCGCTCCGCGACGGCGACGTCGTCGTGATCGACGTCGAGTCGCGCGAGCTCCGGGTCGAGCTGTCGGACGAGGAGCTCGCCGCCAGGCTCGCGGAGTGGAAGCGGCCCGAGCCGACGGTGACCTGGGGCGCGCTCGCGAAGTACGCCTCGAGCGTGGCCTCGGCCTCCGACGGCGCGGTCACCGTTCCGTAGACGCCCGAACCGGGCACCGTGCTCGTGACGGGCGGCTCCCGCGGGATCGGGGCTCCTGCAACACCGAGCAGCGCGGCCGATAATCCTGTACAGTGCCGAAACCGGAAGCGGGCAACGTCCCGTTCCGCATCAAGAGAGGCTGAGGGACCGGCCCTGTGACGCCTCGGCAACCAGCTCCAACCGCCTGATCGGAAAAAGGAGCCCGGTGCCAATCCCGGACGGATGTCGAGCGAGACACAGGAGGTCGAACCAATGCCCGCACTCACCCTCATCTGCCGCAACTGCGCGACCGAGCACGCGCTCGACGCGACCGGAACCTGCACCAAGTGCTTCGGTCCGCTCGACCCCACCTACGACTGGGATCGCATCGAGCGGACGGTGACCCGCGAGCACCTGCAGGCGGGTCCCGCCTCGATCTGGCGCTACGCGGAGCTGCTGCCGGTCGACGCACCCGAGGTGGCGCAGCTGCCGCCGGGCTGGACGCCGCTCGTGCCGGCGCCGCGGCTCGCAGAGGAGCTCCGGATCCGCGAGCTCTGGCTCAAGCTCGACGTGGCGAACCCGACGCACTCGTTCAAGGACCGCGTCGTCGCCGTCGCCGCGCAGAAGGCGATCGAGCTCGGGTTCGGCACTCTCTCGTGCTCGTCGACCGGCAACCTCGCCGGCGCCGTCGCGGCCCGCGCCGCCGCCGAGGGCCTCGAGGCGGCGGTCTTCTGCCCGGCCGATCTCGAGCCCGAGAAGCTCGCCGCCGCCGCCGTCTACGGGCCGAGGATTTTCGCCGTCAACGGCTCCTATGACCACTGCTCGCGCCTCTCGATCGAGCTCTCGTTCGAGCTCGAGTGGGGCTTCGTCAACGTCAACCTCCGCTCGTACTACGCCGAGGGCTCGAAGACGATCGCCTACGAGATCGCCGAGCAGCTCGGCTGGCGCGCCCCCGACGCGGTCGTCAGCCCGATCGCGTCCGGCGCGCTCTACCACAAGGTCGGGCAGGGCTTCGCCGACTTCCGACGGCTCGGACTGATCGACGGGCCGCTCCCGCGGCTCTACGGCGGCCAGGCAGCCGGTTGCGACCCGGTCGCGACCGCTTTTCGCGAGGACGCTCCCTTCCGGCCGCAGAAGCCCGACTCGATCGCGCGGTCGCTCGCGATCGGCAACCCCGCCGACGGCAACTTCGCCGTGCGGACGGCGAAGGAGACGGGCGGGCACATCCACACGATCGCCGAGGACGCCATCGGCGAGAACATGGCACTCCTCGCGGCGACAACAGGCGTCTTCGGGGAGACCGCGACCGGGGTCACGCTCGGCGCGCTGCGGGCCGCGATCGACGAAGGCCAGATCGGGCGCGACGACCGCGTCGTCCTCCTCGTCACCGGCGACGGGCTGAAGACGCCGCAGGCGGTCTCCCACACGTTCGCGCCTGTCCAGATCGAGGCCGACGCGGACGCGTTCCTCGATGACGTCCTCGCCGTCAGGTGAGCGCGGATCCACGGATTCGCGCGGGCGGATACATCCTGCCGGGTCCGGCCAGCCCACGTACCACCTGGGCTGCAATCGAGCTCGCACGCGTCGACGGGGTTCACCCTGGTGGCGCGCGCCGCGGGCACGAAGACCGGCGGATCCGGGCTGAGCCCGGATCCACCGATGGGCACGGGCGGTGCATCCGGGCTGAGAGAGCGGCTACTTGTCGGGATCCGTCTGGCCGGAGAGGAGCCGGCCGAGCTCTGCCACCGACCCCATCCTCTCGAGGTGCCAGATTGCCTCGGCGACGGCGGCGATGCTCTCGTCCGTGCCCGCCTGGCCGCGCCGCGCGTTGAGCTCGAACTTGAGGAGGAGCTCCTGCCGCGTGAGCGGTCTCTCAAGCCCTCCGCGGTTGTGGAAAACGCGGTGCTCGATCACCTCACCGCTCCTCAGGCGGACGGTCACGATGCCCGGGAGTGACCCCGGATAGGCTGCGAGACACTCCTCGTCGGCGTGGTGGTGCACCCTGTCGGCAAGCGCCAACACAGCGGGATCGTCAGCGCGGGCGTCGCTGAAGTCGTCGAGGTAGACGCCGAGCCCTCCACCGCCGAGGAGTGCTGCAGCGAACGTGAACGGCCCGCTGAAGCGGGCGGCGTACCCATTCGGCGGTCGCCGCTTGACCTCGACCGGCTCGGCGATCGTCCTCAACGTGGGCTCCGGAGCCCCCACGTCGACCCGGACGATGTCGTCTGGCTCGACACCCGCCGCCCGGAGGGCGATCGCGGCGTCGATGCCCGCATGCGTGAAGTGGTTGGCGGGATAGGGCTTGAAGACGATCCCGGGAACCTCCCAGCGATCGCCGAGCCCGTCGGTCAGGATTGCCGCGTCGAAGTCGCCGTCGCAGAGGCCATGGAAGAACCCGAACCGACCTTCGAGCACGGTCGGCGGCCCGGTGATCCCGGCCGCCGCGAACTCGGCGGCCGCGATGCCCGAGTGCGCCGCCCAGCCGCAGTGGATGCGCTTGACGGTCCCACCGGTTCGGTTCGCCTCCAGCAGACCGGCGCCGAAGCTCGAGGCGATGCCGATCGCAGCCTCGATTGCCTGGGAATCACCGTCCATGAGCCGCGCTGCGACGACGGCCGCCGCAACGGTGCCGCAGATCGAGGTGGCGTGGAGGCCCTTCTCGAAGAAGACCGAGTTCCGCAGGTCGCCGTCGTACGCAGTCATACCCAACCGGACGAGGATCTCGTAGCCGGCGGCGAGAGCGACCACAAGGTCACGTCCTCCCCGTTCGCACGCCTCAGCGACGGCAAGTCCGGCCGGGACGAGCACGGCGCTGGGATGCAGGATCGACGGAAGATGGGTGTCGTCGAAGTCGAGAGCGTGCGCGAGCGTTCCGGTCACGAGGGCTGCGGTCGCGGCAGGGTACGCACCTGCGAGCCCGATCAGGTGTGCTCGGGGGGGCCCCGCCCAGGCGCGGACGACCCCAGCCACGGGCACCGCCGCCTCCCGCGACTCGCGCGCGAGCGCCAACCCCGCCACGTCGAGAA
>VGCB01000359.1 GCA_016870235.1 Actinomycetota bacterium
CCGGCCCGACCGGCCCGACCGCCCCCGCGCCGTCCGGCGCCGGTGCGGAGCGGGTCGGTGTCGCAGCGCCGGTGACGACACCCAGTCGGCCACAGGTTGCACCTGCCGCCGTCCCGTCGGCCGAACCGACCTCACGAGACGGCGGCAGCGAGGGGTCAGGGGTTCCACGACAGGCGTCTCCCGCCCGGACAGACGTGGTCGGCGTCCTCGAGGGTGACAGCGTCGCGCACGAGCGGCAGCGGCCGTCGGCCACACCAGTGGGCGGCGAGCCGACGCCGGTGACCGTCTCGGGATCCGAGCGCGACGGCTTCACCGCCGGTGAGGTGGCACTGGCCGACGGTTCGTCGACGTCGGAGAGGCCGTCTTCTACCGAGGATGTCAGTCCCACTTCGGGCAACGCCCAAGGAGGAGCGTCGTCTTTGTCACCGTCCCCGAGTGCTGTCGCTTCGAGGCCGCGGGTGGGCGGAGAAGGTGCATCGCCTCGCGATCGAACCGCATGGACTCGCCCCGACTCGCCGGTTCCCACGGAGATCAAGGTACGCCCTCGCGGTCTGACCGGGGTCGGACAGGCTTCCCAGGCGTCGCGTGTCGTCGATCGATGGTTCGAGGAGCAAGCGTCGTCCAGCGACCGGCGACTCCGGCTGGCCGGTCCCGTGACGTCTGATCCGGGAACCCAGGCCGAGCGCATCGCAGCGACCGCGGCGTTGGCCGCGTCATCGGGCCAAGGCTGGCAGCCATGGCTCGTGCTTGCGCCGGTGACCGGCCTTGGGCTTGCGATGCTCGTGTTCTGGCTGGTAGTCCGGGCGAGACGGCTGGCGCTCGCTCGTAGAATCGACGGTGATGCAGAACGAGGCCTTCTACGTGACGACGCCGATCTACTACGTGAACTCGACCCCGCACATCGGGCATGCTTACACGACGATCGCAGCCGACATCCTGGCACGGCACCAGCGCCAGCGCGGGAAGGACACCTTCTTCCTCACGGGCGTGGACGAGCACGCGTCGAAGGTGGAGCGGGTCGCGGCGGAGCAGGGTCTCGCTCCGCAGGACTACGCCGACCGGATCGTCGCGGTGTGGCGCGCCCTACCCGCGCGGCTCGGAGCATCGAACGACTTCTTCATCCGGACGAGCGATGACGGTCACAAGCGATTCGTCCAGGACTTCCTCCAGCGGCTGTACGACAACGGCCACGTGTACCCGGGCGTCTACTCGGGGCTCTATTGCGTCGGCTGCGAGGCGTTCAAGACCGAGGCCGATCTCGTCGACGGGAAGTGCCCGGATCACGATCGCGAGCCAGAGTGGATCGAGGAGCGCAACTGGTTCTTCCGGCTCTCCGCGTTCCAGAAGCCGCTTCTCGAGCTCTACGACTCCCGGGAGGACTTCGTCCTCCCGGGATTCCGGGCCAACGAGGCACGGAGCTTCATCGCCGGGGGGCTTCAGGACTTCTCGCTCTCCCGGCAAGGGCACACGTGGGGGATTCCGATCCCGTGGGATCCGGAGCAGGTCGCGTACGTCTGGGCGGACGCCCTCGTCAACTACCTCAGCGCCCTCACATATGCCCGGCCCGGCGAGGATCTTCGCCAGTCGTACTGGCCGTCTGTGCGTCATCTCCTCGCAAAGGACATCCTGCGATTCCACTGTGTGTACTGGCCGGCGATGCTTCTCGGGGCGGGCTACGCCGTCCCCAGGCAGCTGTTCGTGCACGGGTGGCTCCTCCTCGACGACCGCAAGATCTCGAAGTCCCTGGGCAACATCGTCGATCCGCTGGACCTCGTCGAGGTCTACGGGCCCGACGCGGTGCGCTTCTGGTGTGCCCGATCCGTCTCTTTCGGCCAGGACGGAAGCGCCTCCGTCGATGGGCTCAGGGAACGGTACGAGCGTGAGCTCGGCAACGATCTCGGCAACCTGCTCTCGCGGACGACCGCGATGGTCGCTCGGTACCGGGACGGGTTGCTCGCGCCGGTCCCATCAGTGGAGTCGCCGGTCGCCGTGGTGCTCGAGTCGCTCGGCTCGGATGTTGCCGAGGCGCTCGACGCGTTCGACATCACGGGGGCGCTCGAGCGCATCTGGGAGGTCATCCGGGTGCTGAACCGCCACGTCGAGATGACGGCGCCCTGGCAGCTCGCAAAGGACACGGAGAGGGCGTCTGAGCTCGACGGGGTGCTCTACGACCTCGTCGATGGCCTCCGGGCCGTCGCAGTCGCGCTCGCGAGCTATCTGCCGGCGACCGCGGCGGCCATCCTCGAGGCGCTGCGACAGCCAGCTTCGCTGAACTGGGAGCGCGTCGCCTACGGGCTGACGGAGAGGGTCGAGGGCATCGAGCCGGCGCCGCCTCTCTTTCCGCGGCTCGATCCGGCGCCCGCCGAGGCGTGACGGACGCTCACGCGCATCTCGACGGCTGCAGCGAGCCCGCCTCGACGCTCGTCGATCGCGCCGCCGAGGCAGGAGTCAGCACTATCGTCACGATCGGCACCGGCGTCGAGTCGTGCCGGGAGGCGATCGCGATCGCCGAGGCGCACGCGGGCGTCTTCGCGACCGTCGGGATCGACCCACATCGCGCCGGGACCCCGGAGGCGGATCGCGTCGGCGAGCTCGCCGCGCTCGTCGATCACCCGAAGGTCGTCGCGGTCGGCGAGACCGGGCTCGACGGCCACTACGGCCGCGAGACGATGGTCGAGCAGGAGTCGCTGCTGCGCGACCAGCTCGCGCTCGCGTCCGCGCGCGGGCTTCCCGTGGTCATCCACTGCCGCGAGGCCGTCGACGCCATCCGCCCCCATCTGCGCGCCTTCGCGGGACCGGTGGTCATGCACTGCTTCTCGGAGCCCGATCTCCTGCCCGACGCGCTCGAGTGCGGCTGGTACGTGTCGTTCGCCGGCAACGTCACCTACCCGAGTGCCGGCCCCCTGCGAGACGCAGCCGTGCTCGTTCCCGCCGACCGCCTGCTCGTCGAGACCGACAGCCCGTACCTCGCGCCACGGCCTCATCGTGGGAGGCCCAACGAGCCGGCTCTCGTGGTCCACACCGCCGCAGCGCTCGCCGAGGTGCGCGGCGTCTCCGTCGCGGAGCTCGAGGCGCAGATCGACGCGAACGCGCGCGCGGCCTTCCGGCTGCCGTGAGCGTCGCGCCCAAGAGGGCCTTCGGGCAGCACTTCCTCGTGGACGAGAACATCCTCCGCGTGATCGAGCGGCTCGCCGGGCTCGAGTCGGACGACGTCGTGCTCGAGGTCGGGCCGGGGCTCGGGATCCTCACTGCCTTCCTCGCCCCACGTGTGGCGCACGTCCATGCGGTCGAGATCGACCGGACGCTCGAGCCGGAGCTTCGCGAGCGCCTCGCCGCGGCCGGGAACGTCGCGATCGTGTGGGGCGACGCCCTGCATACGGACCTCGCCGGCCTCGACCCGGCGCCGACGGCGCTCGTCGCCAACCTGCCGTACAACGTCGCCACCCCGATCGTGGTCGAGAGCCTCTCGCGCCTGCCGACGCTGCGCTCCTGGTGCGTGATGGTGCAGAAGGAGGTCGCCGACCGCTTCTTCGCGCAGCCGTCGACGAAGGACTACGGCGCGGTCTCCGTCCTCGTCCAGCTCTGCGCGCGCCGCACCGGCCGTCATCCCGTCTCCCGCCACGTCTTCCGGCCGCCGCCGAACGTCGAGTCGGCGCTCGTCGCCTTCCAGCGCATCCCCCGGCCCGACCGGTACGACGCCGTTCGCGACGTCGTCGTCGCCGCGTTCGCCCACCGCCGCAAGACCCTCGCCAACGCGCTCGAGCACGGCGGCGTCGCCGATCGCGGCACGACC